>NZ_JBICZB010000039.1:4962-72498 GCF_043201815.1 Kitasatospora sp. NPDC048296 | reverse complement strand
GGTCGGGCCCCGCGGGCCCCCCGCCGGGCGGGCCCCCCCGAACCCGCCCCCCCGCGGGTGCGGGCGGGGGGGGCGGGGGCCCCCGCCCCGCGCGGTCCGGGCCTCCGAGCTCCCCGTGGGGCGGGGGATGCGGCCGGGCGGTGGGGTCACCAGTGGTGGCGGAAGGGGCCGAACCCGTGGGCAGCGGCGAGGGCGTCGAGGTCGAAGGCCGCTGCCGGGACCGTGACGAGGATGCCCGGGAACTGCTCCTCGATGGGCTCGCGCGTGATGCGGGGCTCCCATCGGAGCCGGCCGCAGACGCACCCGATCGCCGCGTGATCGTCCACGAGCAGGACCAGCCACGTCTCCTTGCCGCAGTCGCAGGTCAGGCGCTCGCTGACCTGCGGCCACGACTCGCGCGGAGGCAGCGGGAGCTGGGCCGGTACCTCCACCTGGTGGACGAACAGCTTGGACACCACGATCACCGCGATCGTCTCGGCCGCGCGGATCGCCAGGTCGAAGCTCTGGGCAGCGCGCTGCTCCAGCGTGCTGAGGAAGGGCCAGCACCCGGCCTGGACGTCGAACACCGGGCTGTCGCCGATCGTGCTCAGCGTCCGGGCCAGCTGGTAGATCAGCATGTTTAGCTCGAAGGTGCTGCCCCCCAGCGCCTTGTCGCGGTGAAGTTCGTAGCGGACGCTGTCCGGCGCGTGCTCCAGCACCCGGGCCGCGGCCCGGGCCCGCAGGAGCAGCCCCTGATTCGTCTCGGTCAAGGTCGCGGGCACCACGTACATGTCCCGGTACTGGTAGGCAATCTCCCAGAGCCCCCGCTCCTGGGGCGGCCCAACGAGGCTGGCCGCCAACGGTGGTACCGGGTGGCGGTCCAATACCTGCTGGTAGGCGCTCGGGACCCTCATGGGGTCCACCACAGCGCGCTCCCGGAGGGGGACCGTCGGCCGGGCGTTCGGGGTGGTCACGGGGGAACTCCAGGTCGGGGTCGGTGCCGGCTGGCTACGGCGTGATGACGGACGTGGTGACGACGGTCCCGTCCTCCAGCAGCACCGAGCCGTGCGCCACGAAGTCGTGCTCGCGGGCGTGCCGGTACTGGAGGGAGCCCGTCTCATCGAGGAGCCCGGCCAGCGCCTGGTCCAGCAGCCCCTCGGAGCGCAGGACCACGCGCACGCACGGCGTCCCGGCCTCGTCGTAGACGTGGACGCTCTCCGCCTGCCGGGCCCAGGCCCGCGCGCTCCAGGGGATGAGGGCGCGCACCCGGCGGCCGAGCTCGGCCGCCTGCTGGGTGCACGGCGCCTGGGAGTCGGGTTCGTCGAAGTAGAGGTGGCTGGCGTAGACGGGCATGCCGTCCCAGACTCCCCGGACCCGGGCGTGGCCCCCGCAGCCGACGCGTTCGTGGTCGACCGGTGCGTTGAGGGCCGCGGCGATGCGGTCGAGCGGGCCGACCTCGTCGGTGTAGGGGAGGCCGGTGCGCACCAGCAGGCGCACTCCTTCCGCCTGCCGGGGGTGGAGGCCGGCCCGAAGGCCGGCGACACCGTCGAGGCGGTCGAGGAAGCCGGCTGCGGCGTGGAGCAGTTCGGGGAGGCGGTGGCGGGGCTCGTTCACGGTGGCGTTTCTCCTGTCCGTCCCGAGGGGACTTAGGTGTGCCCGCGCCTGGGCCAGCGGGGTCGGGTGTCAGCTGCGTTGCGCTGCGAGACCGCCCGGCCCGAGCTTCCGGCGGCCCGGCGGCCGGTCCGGGTCCGCGGCCTCGGCGGCCGTGATGGTGAAGGGCTGGGCCAGGCGCTCGGCCGGCATCAGGCGCTCACCGATCGGCTGGTCGGCCGCGGCTGCGGCGTGGGAGAACGGCTGGGCCAGGGGGCGTCGGGCCTGACGGCCCGGCAGCTCTTGTTCATTCATGACGAAGAGTCTCCCAGGGCGAGCGCCGGCTACGGGCCGGGAGCAGGGTGTCCCGGCAGCACCCGCACCGCACGGTGGGGTGAGGTTCCGGGGAAGCCCACCCCACCGACCGTGGCCGGTATCCGGGGCGAGAGGACAGGAAGACAGATGGCCGGCGGCCTCGACGGCGGTCGCGGGGACGCCCCCACCGGAGCATGCCGTCTGCGGCGGCGCTGAGCTGGCCCAGCGCGACCAGCTCGGAGCCGAACGTGTCCGGCAGCACGGTCCATCGTCACTACGGATTCCTCCTTGTTCACGGGGGTGTGCACGGAGGACGCTGCTGCTACCAGTTGTGGCGGAAAGGGCCATACCCGAACTCGCCGGCAATGGCGTCGAGGTCGAAGGGCGGGTAGAAGCGCGCGAACTTGCCGGGGTCCGCCTTCTCGATGGCCTCACGGTCGAGGCGGTCCGCCCAGCGCAGCCGGCCGCAGGTGCAGCCGATCGCGCCGTGCTCCCCGATGAAGATCAGCAGCCATCGGCCCGCGCTACCGCAGTCGCAGACGACGCGCTCCACCCTCGACGCGGACTGCACGCCCAGCTTCTCACTGGGCACGGCGGCGCGATAGTTCCACAGGTGCAGCTCCGGTGTGACCGCGATCTCGACCGTTTCGGCCTGTCGCAGGGCCAAGTCGAAGGACTCGGCCGCGCAGGCTTCCAGGATGCCGATAAGAAGCAAGCAGTCGACCGAGACGTCGAGATCGGGGTCTGCGCCAGCCGCTTCCAGCTCATAGGCGAGCCACAGAAGACGCTCTTCGAGGAGGAAGCTGTTGCGGCTCGGCGGTTCGGAATGGCGGACACGGCGGAGGAGTTCGTCCGTGATGCCGCTGGGCGCGTCCTCGATGGCGCGGGCTGCGGCGCGGGCGCGGCGTAGGAGCTTCTGGTGCTCCTCGGAGAGGACCCGCGGAAGGAAGTAGCCATCCCGGAAGAAGCGGGCGATCTCCCACAAGCCCCGGTCGTACTGCCCCGTGAGGAACGGCACGCGCCGCTCCCATCGGGGCAGTGCGCCAGTCGGCGGCGGCAGGTTCGGGTGACTCTCCAGCACCCGCCGGTGCTTCCACCCGACGCGCCGCGGATTGACGAGCGGCTGGTCCCAGAGGGTGAGCGAGTCCCGGATGGGAGCCTCATCCTCGGCGGCTTCCACCGGGCGGGGGGCCGGTTCGCGCTTGGGGCGCTCTGCCGGTTCGTGGCCCAGCACGGCCCACGTCATGAGGCCGTCGGGCAGGCCGCGGCGGAGGACCTGGTCGATCTCGGTCGCAATGGCGCTGGCGCCGGCTAGGGCGTCGTCCGAACTGCCCCACGTCGTTTGCGTGTCCCACTGGCACCACGGGTACTCGTCACCGGCGGCGACGCCGTACGCCAGGCCCGGCCCGCCGTCGCTGGGCATCACCCAGAACCGGTCTCCCGCCTCGCGCTCCTCCGCCCACCCGGCCGCCTGGCCGGTGAGGAGGATCTCGACACCGGTCGGGAGTTCCTCGCCGATCTCCCAGCCGAGGGCGCGCAGCCTGGCAACGACGATCGGCAGGTGCTGGCGCTCGTAGGAGTCGAACAGCTTGCCCTTGCGCATCGACGGGAATCGCGCCCTCCAGGGGTCGGCCTTTGCCTTGAGGAGGTTGCGCTGCCACGCGGACATGGCCTGGTACCGGCGGCGGACGAGCTTCCTGGCCGCGTCGGTCAGCCGCATGTGCGCCGAGGAGTACTGAGCGGAGGGCCGGACGATGACCGCTCCGGTCACCATCGCGACGCCGTCGGCGTCGCGCAGCTCGAACCACCATTCCGTTTCACTGGTCCGCACCTTGTGCCAGCCCTCGGGCCATGTGGCCCTGACGTAGTAGGTGCTGGCGGCGCGCATCGTGTGAAGCGTGATGCCCAGCAGGCGGTAGGTCTCTGCTGTCTCGGACTCGTCGCTCCGGCGTCGGGGGAGGAACTGGCCGTACGTGTCCGCGAGGAAGTCCTGAAACTCCCGCTCCTGACGCTAAAGGGCTGAGCAAGGCGCCCGGCCTGCATCAGGTGCTCACGGACCGGCGGCCGAGGCGTGGGAGAACGGATGGACCAGGGCACGTCGGGCCTGACGGCCCGGCAGCGCTTGTTCGTTCATGACGGAGAGTCTGTCAGGCCAGGCAGACACCACTCCGGCCCGGAGCAGGGTTCCCGACGGCCAGGTCCCGAGGGAGCGCTGGGTGGGCTTCACGGAGAATCCCACCCAGCCGGCCGCCGCAGCCGATCACGACTTCCGGGCGTGGCGGGCGGCGCGCTTGCACGCCTCGCAGTAGGCGACGCCGTCCGGCCCGTAGCGCCCGTGCTCGCCCTGGTCGTGGCCGTGCCGGCACCGAGCAGGGCGGGCGGTCCCGCCGCTCAGATGGCGGACCTGCTCGCGCACCTTCGCGCGTCCGGTCTCGTCGTCGACGTGGTCCGGGGCCATGCAGTGCCGGAACCCGCACTCGGCGAAGGCCTGGCCGACTGGGTCGCGCCCGGTGGCCCAGCGGAAGGAGAGCGCGCCCGGGCTGAACGGCCGCTCGCGGAACCGCAGCACCGGAGTGCCGGACCTTCCCGCCCGCGGCCCGTTCCATTGCACGTGGCCGCCGTCGACGGGGACCAGGTTGTCGAGCCACTTCTTCGTGACGGTCCCCCACTTCTGGGGCTGCGCCCAGGTGATGCCGGCGTCCTTGCGGATCCGGGCGACGGCCGCCTTGTCCACCCCCAGCGCCCTGCTGATCCCGAGGGTGCTGTGGGTCTTCAGCATCGCCCGGATCTCGGCCTCCTTCGGGTGGCGCCGTGCGGGGGCCGCGGCCGGCCCGACGCCGCACCGCGTCCTCAGCCTGGCGATGGCCTGGAGGTCGGCACCGGTGCGCCGCCGGATCTCGGCGTTGGTGTGGCCCTGGAGAAGCAGGTCGCAGATCAGCCCGGCCTTGGGGTGCGGCCGACTGCGGGGTGCGGGCAGGTCCGCGATGCCGGCGCCGGGCTCGCCCGCTGGCGGCATGGAGCAGCCGTCGACTGGGGCCGGACTGGTGACGGCGGCCGGGACCGGGGCGGAGGTGCGGGGCGCCTCCTCGGCCGGCTGCGGCGCCGCTTCAACGTCCGCTGCCTCGGCCTGTGCGCACTGGCCGGTTGCCGCGGGCTGCTCGGGCGCGGAGGAGGCGGCGCCGGTGCCGGCCGGACGGCCGTGGCCCTTGATGCCGTGGGCGGGGCGCCGCCCCTCGGCGTTCCAGCGCTCGATCGTCGCCCGGCGCCAGAAGGCGACGCCGTAGAACTCGGCGTCCGGCTCGGGGAGCCGGGTGGCCTTGCTGCCGTGGAAGTAGGACTCCATCGTGCTCTTCGTCGGCCGGCGCTCCTCCGGCAGCGCCATCCGGGCCTCTTCCAGGGTGAGCAGCTCGCGGCCGCGTACCCACGTCCGCAGCTCCTGCTCGTCCAGGCTGTCCAGGGCCTCGACCGTCAGGTCGGTCTCGGCGCCGTCCTTGGCCTCCTCGATGAGGACCTCGCGGGCCAGGGCGCGCAGCTCGTCCGCGCCGAGAGCGCCGAGGTCGGTCAGGGCCGGGATCGGCGCGGGGCTCTCGCCTTTGGGCCGGCGGGCGTTGGCGGCGGCGACGCGGGCCTGCTCCAGGTCGTAGAGCTCCTTGGAGCCGGGGCCGCGGCCGGCCAGCACGGTCAGCTCCTTGAAGCAGCCGGCGTTGCGGAGCGTCCCGACGGCCTTGCCGGCCAGGGCGGCCACGCCTTCGCGGTCGATGACCTTGCGTCCGATGCTGATCACGATGCCCTCCTCCGTTTAACGACAGCCACCCAGTGTGACATAACAATGGATACCATGAAGTCAGCATCGATGGCAAGTCTCGGTCGTCTTCGCGACCGCCCGAAGCCGGCGTTCCCCCTCCGTCCGCCGGGGCGCCGGCACTTCTCCCCCAGCCCGGACGGCCCTCCTGTCGCCTAGCACAAGCACGTCCCCGGTCCCGCCGGGTAGCGCAAACCGCCCGCTATGTCACACCACGTGACTACCGTTGGTGCCCACCCGACCTGGAGGAGCTCCCATGCCCGACCACCCGCCGATGGCCCTGCCCGCCCTCGACGGCGCCCGGCCCCTCGGCTTCCTCGCCGCCCTCGGCTGACCCGGCCCGCCGGGCTGCGCCCACCCCCGTGTCCGACGTCGGCACGTTCCGGGTCCGCGCCCCGAAGCGGGGCCACACCGCCAGCGCGCCGCGCAGGTAGCCGCGTCCAGGCCTGGCCCAAGCCCTACCCGGGTTGGTCCTCGGGCTGCACTGCGGCAACGTGCTGCTACGCGTCGCTCCTGGCTGCTTCCCGAACGTCCCGCTCCGCCTCGAATCGGTTCCCGCCCGCTGCAGCCCAGTAGGGGTGCGCGTGCAACTCCAGGCCTACGCGGATGAACGCCTCGTACAGCCCGCGGTCCGTGGAGTCCTCGGTCCACGCGGCCTCCGCTGCGTACCACTTGCGCTGAACCTCGACCACCTCCAAGCGCTGCCGGGCCAGGTCTTCGGGGGTGCCGTTCTCGTGTTCACTCACGATCTCTATCGTACGAACACACCTGCCCTGTGATGCGTTCACCACCCGCTGTGACCTGGGCTTTTCGGTAGGCGACAGCCAGTCCTTGGGGTGCGTGCCGTCGGACAGGCCGCACGCCCAGGAGCAGCGTGCCGTCGACTGCGGCCGGACTGCTCCGCGCTCCAATGCCGCCCCGGCGAGCGCGTACGCGGCGAGCCGGCCCTCCTGGACAGCGACGCCGGCCCCAGGCCAGCAGCTGCTGTTCCGGGTGGGCACCGTCGGCCGCTGTCGCAGCAGGGCACTACTGGCCAACCGCCAACACCGCCCGACCCGCGCCCGATAAGACGCTCGACCCCTCTGCTGGTCAACCGGGCCCGCTCGGTTCACCAGGAGACGGGACTCCCGCAGGTCCTTCCCCGGCCAGACGCGGGCCCGCTGCCGGATCCCGGCCGCTTCGCCATATCCGCCCGGGCGCCGCGGTCCCCACCGAGGGTGAAGCCGCGGCCCACCGCCTCCGGCACCCGGACCGCTACGCCCTGCGCAGGAGGGCCGGCCGGCCGGACGGCGGCACCGGCCCCAGAACCGCCATTGCGCAACCATTGCACGCGCCTGACCAGCGGAAACGCGGTCCTGCCGCCCTGCTGCGCAACGTCGGCGGGAGCCTGCGCAAGGCGCCATTGCGCATGATCGTTTCTGCGCATGCCGCCATTGCGCAGGCGGGCGGTGCTGCGCAATCCCTCCGCCCGGGCCCGTCCGGGGCTGTCCCGCGAATCCCGGGACGGCGGCCACAACCCGGCGGCGGCCAGGCCCGCCGGGACCGTCACGGTGTCTCCCCCTAAGACCGTTCCGCTGCGATCCTGGCGACCGACCGGGCAGCGGCCGCGAGCGCGCACCGGCCGGCGCCCGTCACCGTGATGATGGTCGCGTCGCTCCAGCCCAGTGCGTGGCGCATCAGCACCACGTCCTGCTGGTCCGTGGTCAGGTGGGCCACCGGGGCCAGGGCGCGGGGCCCGGCACGGCCGACCAGGGCGGCACGGACCAGCCGCCAGGCGGCGGCTGCCGCGTCGGGGGCGGCCAGGACGCTCTGCCAGCAGGCCGCGACCTCCGCGGCGGCGGTGCGGACAGCCGACGGGACGTCCTCGGGCGGCAGGAGCAGCCCGGCGTAGTCGAGGTAGTGGTGGAAGTGGGACTCCAGCAGGGTGGTGACACCCAGCGCCGGGTCGTGTCGGCGGCGGGGCGTGGTGGAGGAGGGGGACATGCGTCTCTCCCGGTCAGCCGAAGGCCTCGGCGGGCGGTCCGTCGTAGTCGTTGATGTAGGTGTGGCGGTGGCGGGCCAGCTGGACGCGCTCCCACAGCGGCAGGACGAAGGCCGGGTCGGCGCGCAGGACCTCCAGGACAGCCTCGACCGTCGGCCAGTCCGGCACGCGGGCACCGGAGAGCAGATCGGTCGCGGCCTCCGGGCTGACGCGGCCCCGGGAGGAGTCGCTGATCGTCAGCGGGTCGGGGGCGAAGGCGGCCAGGTGGTGACCGCGCACGGCAGCGACGAAGGCCCCCACGTACTCGGCCTCGACGATCGGCGTCGCGTCGAACGGCCGCTCGGGCAGGATGCCGCGGGCGGCGTCCCACAGCGGGCGGATCTCGGCCGGGCGGCCGCCCGAGGCCTCGACCAGGGCGTAGGCGACCGGCCAGGAGGGGATCCGGTCGCCGACGAACACCCGGGAGACCATGGAGGCCGACACCCCGGCAGCAGCAGCCAGCTCGCGCGAGGAGCGTCCCGACCGCCGGTGCAGGAACGACAGCGCGCTCGCGAGCTTGGCTGCGGCCACCGACGACAGCGACTCGGCGGGATCCTCCGGCGCAGCAGAAGGCAGCGGGACGGCCGGCACCTGCCCGTCTCCCGGGTTCTGACGGCCCGCCGTCGCGGGGCTTGCGGGCGAGGCCGAGGCCGCCTTCGCGGCCCCGGTGTGCGCGGCGGGGCCGGCTATCGCCCCGGTCACCGGCTGCGCGCGCTGGCTGCGGGCCTTGCGCTGGACGCGGCGTCGGGCGGCGTAGGTCTCGTCCCAGCGCCGGCGTGCCGTGTCGGCGGACCGCCCGGTCAGCTGACCGATCGCCGCCCAGGGCAGCTTGCGGGCACGAGCCTGGAGTACGACGTGTGCCCGCAGGTCCTCCAGGTCCTCCTCCGCCTCGGCGATGAGCCCGAGGACGGCCTGGACGTCCTCGCCGGGCTGCGCGGCAGCGACTGCGGCCGCGCTCTGGGCGAGCTGGCGGGCGAGCGCGAGGTGGTCGCGCGCCAGGGCGCTGACGAGGTCGTCGACGGTCCGGTCAGTCGGTGCGACCTTGCGGGCCCGATCAGCCTGCTGCTGGCAACGCGCGCGGCAGTAGGACGGGGTGCGGCCCCGGCGCTGGGGGCGGGTGAAGCGGCGCCGGCACCACAGGCAGCGCAGGATCTGGGTCACGAGAGGCTCCGTGCCGAAGGCCGGCCCCCGGGGACCCCGGGGACCGTGAGCGGAAAGAGGAGAGGTCCTCGGCGGTTGGTCGCCCGTCCGCCGAGGGGAAATCCGCGCAGCGCGACAACACCGGGGCAAAGCCCCAGCCCTGCCGCGCCGCGCCGCCGCTAGACCCTCCGACGGGTCCGCGGCCTCCTCCCGGGCCGGTATCCGCTGGTGAGGGCCCACATCAGGACGGAGACCAGGCGGACCACATCACGACCGCACTGCCCGCCCGGCACCTCGATGACCCAAATCACGAGCACCACCAGCGCCACGAAGGCGAAAATCTGCTGATTGACCGACAGGTCAACGCCCCTCCACGGGCCCTGCCGCGTTTGGCCAACGGGCCGGACGGGGATGGTAGCGTCGAGCGGACCGATCCGGCGTGTACAGGCACGCCGGGACCGGCCCAGGGCAGGCAGCCGCATGGCTCCTCCAGGGGGTTCGGTTCGGACGGTTAGCGAGTAGGGACCCCGGCGGCCTGGCGACCAACCTTCACCCCGGGGCCCTTTTCGTTTGTGCGGACAGTAACCCGCTGCGCGCGCAGAGTGGGAGCCGATTCGGGCAGAAATGCGGCTTGTCCTCATATCTACGAAGGCCGCCGCCCGCAACACGCACACCACCGGTCACATACGCTCAAACCGTTGCATGCTTCTGTCAGATGCCGACCGCCCGAGCGGTGTGAAGCTCTCGCCCGGGCGGTCGGTGCTCCCCCCGCTGCCGGCCTTCAGGCGCCCCGCGCCGCCGCCTCGGCCGTCTCCGCCACCGCCAGAGCGTTGAGCACCGCAGCCTCGGCGACCTTCGGGTCCTGCTCCACCGTGGCCGCCAGGACCGCGTGGCCGAGCGCAACCCGTACCCCGTCGTGCGCCGACCGCCCTGCTGCGGACAGCTCGGCGAACGCCGCCCGCAACCACCCGACGACGTCGCCCTGGTGGTCGTCCTCCAGGTCGTTGAGCGTCAGGCGGCAGACCCACTCCCAGCTGTGCGACCGCAGCACCTCCGCATAGCCCCGGTACTCGAACAGCACCCCGCAGCGCAGCTCCCCCTCCTCCACCACCCTGCGGCTGCCCTTCCAGTTGTCGGCCAGCCAGCGGTGGCGGACGCACGTGTGCAGGACGTAGTCGTACGTACGGTCGCGGCGCTGGCTTCGGCGTTCAAGGACATGGGTCGCAGGTGAGGAACAGGTGGTGAGCTGGCGGAGCGTCATGGCCATGGTCAGTCCTCCCGAGTCGGTGGAACCCAGATCGTGCCGCGTCCGCCTGCCGCGCGCTGCCCAGCACTGGGCAGTGAGACCATGACGCAGACCACACCGAGCCGCAGAGCAGAACCCCGCCGAGACGCCCACCGGCTGTCCCGGGCCCGGGGCTACGCGGAGCCCGCTTCGTCCCCGGAGCCCGTCAGCGGGCTCCACCGTCCTGCCCGAGACCGGGCCACACCTCCAGCGCGCCGCGCAGGTAGTCGCTGATCCAGCGGCACCCGAACTCGTCGTCGCCCGCGCCCTCGGGGCCCGGGCGCAGCCCGGACGGGCGGTCGCCGACGGCCGCGACCAGGCCGGCCAGGGACGGCGACGTCCACACCTGCGCCTCGGGGATCTCGCCCTGGTCGTCCTCGGGGTCCGGGCAGTCGACCGCGACCCAGCCGACGGCGGAGACGTAGAGCACTCCCTGGAAGCTCTCCGCCCCGAGGTCGTCGTCGAAGCCGGTCTGCTGGAAGAAGTGCATCGTGACCGTCGAGGCGCGCAGCCGGTCCAGTCCGACGCCGCAGTCCGACGCGCCGAGCAGGTGCTGCTGGAGAGCCGAGGCGGCGAACTGACCGAGTTCGTCGTCCCCGTCGCCGGGCACCGCCAGCTGCCACCGCTCCATACTCCAGCCGCCCACCTCCGGGTGGAGGGAGTGGAAGCCCTCCCCCACCACCGGACGCCCAGCGCCCGGGTCGCCGGCGGGAGCGAAGTCCAGGCACGGCGGCGCGTACACGCCCTTGTCGTGCAGCTCGCGACGCAGCGCGTCCTCGTAGTCGGGGGACAGGCCGCGCACGGCGCCCAGGACCATGCCAAGGAAGCGGTCCTGGACCGCGCCGGTGAACTCCACCCCCTCGGGAAGGCGCAGCGGACCACCCTTGAGCACCGAGTTCATGGTCTCGGCGAGCAGCAGCGCCACCTGCCGGTCGATCCCGGCCTGCGCGGTGTTCTCCATCAGCGGTTCTCCTCTGCTGCGGCGCCCGCGCGCCGACACCGGGGCGGGCGGTCACTTTCCGGAATTGGTGACGGACTGTCAGTGCCCATAGATACCGTCTGTGGCGGAGCGGCAGGAGCTGTTTCGAGAGATGGAGGGGCACGGGTGGACAAGGTCTCCGAACGGTTCGCACAGCTGCAGAGGGACGTCGGACGGCGCCACGCCACCGCGGCCGCGCTGCAACCCGGCGCCGCCGGCCGCCAAGCCGCGTTCGACGAGCTGCTGGCCGCCGCCGACAGCCTCCTCGCCTACGCCGCGCAGGTGCCCGGCCTGCGCGAGGAACCGGCCCGCCGCACCACCCAGCTGTTCGTGCTGTGGACCTCCCGGGGCACGGCCGCCGTCGCCGCGCTCACCGGCGCCGCCGTGATCCCCGGCTGGGTGGCCTGGGGCTGGCTCCTCCTCCTGCTGCCCGTCCTGCTCGCGGCCCTGGGCACCGGGTGGAAGGCCAAGCCCCTGCCCAAAGGCCGCCCGCACCTGCGCCACCGCACCAGCGCCGTGTTCCTCGCCGCCTGCGCCCTCGTGCTGAGCGCCGTGGCCATCGGCCTGCTGAGCGCCTGGTGGCTCACCGCCGCCCTCGCCTGCGCCGGCGCCGCCTTCCTCACCGGACTGCCTGACGAGCCAAGGAGCACGAAGTGACCACCCCCTACGGCGGAGACCTGGAGCGCCGGGTCCAGCGCCTCGACCGCTCGGTCGACGACGTGGAGTCCGACGTCCGGCGCCTGCGCGAAGACCTCGACGAACAGACCTCCGGCACCAGCCGCCGCCTGGACACCGTCGAGTACGACCTGAGCCAGCGGCGCAGCGAGACCGAGGAACTGGAGGAGCGTGCCGACACGACCGACAGCGACATCACGGACCTGCGGACAGCGGTCGAGGACCTCGGCCAGCGGGTCGCCTGGCTGGAACGCCGCGTGCGGACCGCAGCTGGCGGGTCGGCAGTTGATCTGGACGCCACTGACAATGAGATCGATCAGCTGGTGAAGAGGATCGCTGCCGGCCGGGCGGCTGAAGCTCAGCTGCTGCCCGCTGCGGAGCGCGCCCGCCACACCCGCAGCGTGGTCGCTTTCAACGAGGCGACCACCGCCCTGGAGGAGGCTCGTACCGCTGTTCTGGCGGCCGCTTCCACCCTCGCCACCGCCGCCCACGGCAGCGTCCCCTTCACGAAGGCGGCCACCGCCTATCGCCTGGCCAGCACGAAGGTGCGTGGCACGGCAGCCCAGGTCGGACGGCTGAAGAGCGCTGCTGACATGGCGCGCAACGTGCTCGACCGCGACGAATCCCTCGATCAGACCCTGGATGAGGCCGCTGCCGCCGGCGAGGCCGCCGAGCAGCGTCTCGCCGGGATCGCCCGCGCCCGCATCAGCGCCGCCATCATCGGCACCGACCTCCTTCCGGTCTGGTTCACGACCGCGCTGGGCCCGATGCCACCCCGGGAGGACACCGCGGACTGGCTTGACGCCGCGACCCAGGCCCTGGTCTACCGCATCACCTACGGCATCCGAGACGAGGTCCTCGCCCTCGGGTCCATCCCCGCCCAGGCCACCGCCCGCCAGCGCGCCGACCACCAGGACGCCGCGCAGGGCCTGCGCCGGTGACCACTCCCCCGTCCACGACCGCCCCGACCGCCAGCCGGGGCCGGCTCGACCCGGTGCTGGCCGACCACGTGATGGACGCCCTGCACCTGGCCGGCCTGCCCATCGCCCACGGCGGTCACGGCCCGGGCGTCCACTTACGTCCGGCCGAACCCCTCGACGACAACGACGACTGCCACGGCCTGATCGCCCTGCACTGGCTCCCCTCCCGGCGCCTCGCGCACGCGGCCGCCACCGAGCAGCACAAGCAACCCGCCCACGCCGCCCAGCAGCTCGTCGTCAACGCCGTCCAGCACACCCTGACCGTGCTCCTCCCCCTCCTCGGCACCACCGCCGACCGGGCCTTCCACCTCTGGGAGGTCCGGGTCACCGCCGCCGAGCCCCTCCCCCGCGAACTCACCGGTCTGCCCGGCCCGCGTCCCTCTGGGCCCGCGCCCATCGCCCCTGGTATCCGGCCCGACGTCATCACCGCTGTCCGCCACAGCGCCGCCCTCGCCGGCCTGCCCGTCGCCACCCACCCCGGCGACCCGGGCATCACGCTGCGCCCGTGCCCTCCCCTGGACCCCGGCGACGACACCACCGGCATCGCCGACCTCGGCTGGAACCCCTCCCGCCGCCTCGCGGCCGCCGCCACCGGCCACGCCGCCTGGAACCTGCGCGCCGCCGTCGAAGAGGCCGTCCGCCAGGCCCTGCCCGTCGCCCTCGGCGCCTGCGGCCTCGACGTGTGGTGGCGCCGCCCCGACGGCCTCCCACCGCAACTGCGCGCCTACGGGCCCAGCGAGGACCCGCCGATCCGGCGCTGAAGCCTCCCGCCCACCCGCACCGAAGGGAAACACCCGTGGATCCGTTCGAGATGGACGAGCAAACCCTGACCGCGATCGCCCAGGACTTCTTCGACAACACGACTCCCAAGCGTTCTCCCCGGGCGCAGAGCCTCCACCTGGCCGCCGCCCTCCCGGCCCGCGCCTCGGGCCGACCCCAACCGGGACAGGAGTGGACCGTGCGCCTGGACGACGACGGCACCGTCCACGCCACCGCCACCGACGGCACCCTCGCCATGGGCTGGGCGGCCGTCCCCTGCGCCGTCCCCGAAGTGCTCGCCCCCTTCGAGAGCGGCACCCTCCGGCAACCCGCCTTCCCACCGACCGATGACAGCGGCTTGGCGGACGCCCTGGCAACGCCGACCTACCCCTGCCCGGACGACGACCAGCTGGAAGCGGCCTTCGACCACGGCGCGCAGCCCCTCGCCGACCTCGCCGCCGCGATCGCCGATCTACGCCGGCAATGGGACGGCGCAGCCATCCCCGACCACGTCGAACAGGCCGCCGCCCGGCTGCGCGCCACCGAGCCCCAGGTCCCGGTGCTGGAGGACCACCTGAACCTCGGGGAGCAGCCGTGGTGCAACGCCACCAGCTGCGGCTGGGTCCGCACCAACGCGATCGTGGAAGCCGCCGACCCCGTCTGGGGCCGCATCGACCGCTCCGGCTACGGCCGCTCCTCCTCCTGGATCCCGCGCGCCGCAGGCGAACTCCTCGCCGAACCCGACAGCGACCTGCCCGCTTTCCTGAACCACCACCTGCTCGACAACGAGGGCCCCGTCGACCTCGTCACGATCAACGGCCCCGAAGGACCCGTCTACAACCTCAACAGCGGCGGCGCGCACCGCACCCACCTGTTCCGCATCCTCGGCTTGCCCTGGATCTTTGCTACCCAGACCGCCCTGATCACCCCCTGGGAGATGGCCGGATCCATCGCCGACGCCGACCGCTGGCAGGGCCTGATCGCCCACGGCCTGCTTAACGGCCAGGTCCATCGCCGCACCCGTACCGCCAGCCTGCGCATCAGCCACTGCCCGGCCCCGTGGATGCTCGCCGCGCCAGAGACCGCCATGGCGTACAACACCGCCTACGAACGCACCTACCCCGGCGCTCTCGGCCGCCTCGGCGTCCCACCCCACGCCCTGGACAACGCCGAGTCCTGGGAGAACTGGCTGCTCACTTCCCGCACACGGCCCACCGCCCCGGGCCGCGGCCTTGCACGGCTCCTCGGCCTGCGGCCGGGCCAACCGGGGTCCCGGCGCAACGTGGACCACCCCTGAGCGACTTGAGATGCCAGCGCCCGGCAGTCGGCCCCCGACTGTCAGGCGACGGTCATCCGGCAGGGCCCCCTGGTAGGGGTGGCGACTCGGGCGCAGGCGGGCGGGTTTGCGCAGCCGGGACGCTGGGCCGCAGCGAGAGCGCCATCCGTGCGCATCGCGCATAGACCGCCCTGGCCCGTGCGCGATGCTCTGCGCAGTGGCTCTGACCAGCGGAAATGCCTGTTCAGATTGCGCAGAAGGATCATGCGCAATGGCCAGGAAGACCGTTGCGCAGCCGGTCATTGCGCATGATCGTCGCGCATGCGCTTCTCCGCGCAACGGCATTGCGCTGCGCAATGCCCGCACCTGAGGCAAAGGCGCACTGAACCTCCGGTGTCTGCGATCCGGTCGTCGGGCAGGACGTGGATGGTGTCGGGGTGGCGCCCCAGCCGTGGGGCCTCAACCGGTAGGTGACTCGTCGCCGGGCTGCTCAGGAGGCGTCGGTACCAGCCAGATCGGGAAGGCTCGGAGAGACGGTGTGCCCGATGAGGTCGTACAGGCTCTCGCCCCAGGTGGCCCAGAGATCGAGGCGGTGCCCGTCGACAAGGTGGACACCGAGAGTGCGGGCGTCCTGAATCGCTTGGTCCGAGAACTGCTGATTGGTCACGACCACGGCGATCCTGGCGTCGTGGAGGTCCCGGGCGGTGCCGTTCAGGACATAGACGACTTCGGGGCCGATGGGACGGCGTTGGCGGAACTTGCACTGGACGGCGATTCGGACGTCGCCGGGTGTCAGCGCGATGAGGTCGACGCCTTGGTCGCCGGGGCCGCCGCCGGCCCTGACCAGAACCAGCCCATCGCGCTGGAGGAGCCTGGCAGTCAGCCGCTCCAGAGCGTCGCCGTCGAGGCTCTCCAGTTCGGCTTGCGAGATGCTGCAGTCAGTGGCGGCGAAGGCCTCTCTCCGTGCCGCGGCGGACATCAGCCGGCGGTACTCCGCGTTGAGAGCGTTGTACTGCTCGACTGCGCTGTCGATGGCCTGGTCTGCCACCAACCACTGGTCAAACACCTCCTCGGCGGGGGAATTGGGACGGTCTTGAGTGAAGAGGTCCGTGACGTCGCTTCCGAAGCGATCCCGCAGACGTTCGAAGGCCCCCTCGGCGGCAACGCGGGCGGCTGAGATGATGGCGAGCTCGCGCCGGTAGACGGCGAGGGCGGCGGTGGCCGCCTGTGTGGCCTCGTGCTTGATGGAGGCGCGGGTAATGCCCTTCAGGTCCCGTTCCAGGATGCTGATCTGGTTGCTCAGGTTCGATTCCCAGTCCACGATCTCATCGGTGACCGAGCGGGCGGCCTGTCCTTCGGCCAGCCACAGTGCCCCGGCCAAGAGGTCGTCGTGTCCTGTGCGCCCGATGAGATCACCCACCGACCGGCGCAGTTCGCGGCTTCGATACCGGACAGGACGCACCTGGCGGGCAACTACCGTCAAGCGGTCGTTGGCCGGCCGGTCGGGGTCGGCGAACTCTATGATCACGGCCAGAATGTACACAGAGTCACGCAATCGAGGGAATTTCGATACTTTCAGTGATTGACCAGTCATCAAGTGACACTCCGCCACGGCCGGTCGCACTGCCGGAACCGTGCCCCTGCCGCCCGGGGACCGAGCACGACACCTTCGGGAGGCGCACTCCGAGCCCGAACATCGTCGTGGCTCGTAGCTACCCTCCTCCCCCGTGACTATCGACAGGACCGCCAAGGTCATCCCGACCCGCTACAACGGCCGCGCGCTGCGCAAGCAGATGGGTTCCCTCATTGCCTCAGCAAGCCAAGGCGACCTGCTTGCTGTCTGGCTATGGACAACAGAGGGATGGATCCTGCGCGCCGCCGTCGAAGAGGCCGTCCGCCAGGCCCTGCCCGTCGCCCTCGGCGCCTGCGGCCTCGACGTGTGGTGGCGCCGCCCGGACGGCCTTCCCCCCGCAGCTGCGCGCCTACGGGCCCAGCGACAACCCGCCGATCCGCCGCTGAACCCAGCCGGTGCGGCCGGGCCAGCAGGTTCCCGAACCGGCCCCGCCGGTGGACCCGCGATGGAAGACTGAGCGTGACCGTACAGGCACGTTGAGAAGCCGCAGAGGTGGGGAAACCATGACCGGGACCCAGCAGGACCTGAAGCTCACGTACGACCCGACCAAGCCCTTCGGGCACTTCGTCCTGTACACCGAGCCGGACCTCGGCGTCGTGACGGCCCACGTGCAGGGCACAGTCGTCATCGAGCACCGCAGCGCCTACGTCCAGGAGTGGCTCGACCGGCTGCAGCGCTGCGAGCCCAACCCCCTGCACACCACGCTGGTCGCCAACCAGGAGATCCCCAAGCTCTTCCACGCCTGCGTGGACGAGGACGCCGACAGCCCCTCCGCCATCGCGGGCACCGGCTGCGTCTGCCGACGCACCTTCACCGACCCCGCCTTCGGACTGCCCGTCATCGGCGAGCACTTCCGCACGTGCACCGACGACGGGCGCTCGCGCGCGCTGCCCTGGAAGACCCAGGACATCGACCAGTGGACCTACCGCACCTACACCCCCGTCGGCCTGCGCGACGGCGAATCCCTCGCTTCGCTGATCATCGACCGCGACACGTTCTGGATGCGCACAGACCGAGGCACCCTGGCCCTGCTCCCCCAACGGCGGGCCCACGGCTTCGGCCTCGCTGGCACCGGCGGCCGGGGCGCACTGGCCGAGTTCATCCAGCAACTGGCCGACTCCAACGGCCGCGACACCTTCATCGGCCGCCCCCGCAGCACCACCCGCCCCGCCCCGAGGATCGAGGACTACCTCCAGCAGCTCGACGGACGGCACCCCCACACCCTCACCCTCGCCGACCTGAAGAACCTGGCGGCCTAAACCAGCCGGCCGGTCCAGGCCAGCGACCCAGACCGCTGCACCAGCCTCCACCACCGGCAGGCAGCGCCGGTCCGGTGCCCCTTCCGCTGGAAACGGCACCGGACCAGCGCGCCCTGTGACACGAGTCCACCGGTCACGGCTCGCGCGGCTCGGCCCGGCGTCCGTGGCACCGGGCGCACCGTTTTCGGCGGCCACGGCACCCGCGGATTCACAGCACCGCCGCACCGGGCCGGGCGCTCAGGCGGCCGACTCCAGGTGCTCGAACGCCGCGCGCTGCGCCGTGTCCAGCTGGACCAGCTCCCTCTGCTGGAGCGTGGCGGGGCCGAAGAAGGCAACAGCAGGGTGCGGAATGGTCTGCCAGTGTGTGCGGCTCCGCACCACCAGGTGCATCGACCGCAGCTCGGTGAGGCTGCGGCTGATCGTCGAAGCGGACACGTCGAGCCGTTCGGGCATCCGGTCCTTGCGCAGGTTGCGCAGCCACGGCTTCTCGATGAGGAGCTCCCAGAAGCGCCGGGCCCGGGGCGACAGCGAGTCGAGGGCCTGGGAGGCCCTCGGGTGGACCTGGCCCAAGGCTGGGTGGGCGCCGCAGCGCCGGCCTACCTGCACTGGCCGCATGCAGGGACTCATGCCGCCGAAGTCGAGGTCGGCCGCGCACACGGGCGCGCGGTACTGCCGGAGGTAGTCGAGCGCCGACTCCGGCACCGGAAGGTGGCGCTTGCGCCTCTCGAAGAGCTCCAGGAATGCGTCGAATGCCTCGGGGTCCATGACCACCCGCATCCGGCCGTCCTCGTGGACGGAGTTGTATCCCACGCCGTCGATCAGCGCTGAGGTCAGCGGGTCGTGGACGGCGTCCGGCTCGGCGGTGGTGCACATAGGCGTCTTCCCTTCGGTGGTGCTGCTGTCGGAAGACTGTCGTAGGCGCGGCCGCGTCCTGCCGAGGACGCGCGGGGTACTCGCCTGTTCGGGCCGACGAGCACACCACCGCGGTCGAACAGGAATCGAACGGTCTGTCCCGCACGCGGGACAAGACGACGCGCGGGCCGCGACCGCCGCCCGGCCGGGCGAGTCTGGGCGGGTCGGCCGAGCCGGCGCTGAGCCCGCGATGCCGGGCCCGCGACGGGCGAAGGCGGCGCCCGCACCCCGCAGGGTGTG
Organism: Kitasatospora sp. NPDC048296; assembly: GCF_043201815.1. NCBI lineage: Bacteria > Bacillati > Actinomycetota > Actinomycetes > Kitasatosporales > Streptomycetaceae > Kitasatospora > Kitasatospora sp. NPDC048296. Next base: position 53,654 of record NZ_JBICZB010000039.1, on the reverse strand, counting down.
AACACCGCCTTCGGTGATCGAGAAGCGATCGAGTCCCGGGCCGGCTTCCCGGGGGGCAACTAGCCGACGGGGAGGCCGTCGGCGGCCTCGGACAGGTGTGTCCGCAGCTGGGACATCAGCTGTTCGGCGGCTTCGGGGTCGTGTTTCGCCGCCTTGCGGTGAGCTTCGGCGAGCCCTTCCATTTGGCGGCTGAACTTGGAGGCCGCGGCAACGTACTGCGCGAGGTCCTGGAGCGGGTTGTCCTTGGCCGCCTTCTGCTTGGCGACCACCGACTTGATGCGCTCGTGCAGCTGCTCTGGAGTGAGGGCCTCGGCCTTCTTGCGGGGCAGCTCGCGCATCACGCCGCTGATGGCCTTGCCGGTGAGGACCTGCGTCCCGGTGGCCTTGCTGATCGTGCGGTAGGCCTCCGCCGCGACGGCGGCGCCGTAGTCCTCCCGGATCGGGTTCAGCGCCTCCGCCGCACGCTGGCTGATGATCGTGGGTTCCGCCTGCGCGGCAGGCTCTTGCCGCCCCGTCGGCTTGGCGCCCGGATTCCCGTTGTCCCGCGTGCGGGACAGATCGTTCGATTCTTGTTCGATAGCGGGCTCTTCGGCCGGCGCCGCCGAGGTCGGTGCCTGCGAGGCGTCCGCCGATGCCGGTTCGGCGCCAAGCGCTGGGTGCGCGGTCCCGTTGGCCCGCGTGCGGGACAGATCGTTCGATTCCTGTTCGACTCCAGGCGTCCCGCCGGTGCCGTAGTGCTGCGGCTCGGTGTCCAGGGTCGGCGAACCGTCCGCCGTCGCCGCGGTGGGGGAGGCCTGGTGCGCGGTCCCGTTGTCCCGCGTGCGGGACAGATCGTTCGATTCCTGTTCGATAGAGGCGTCCGCGGTCGAAAGGCCGGCCTCCAGCTCAAGCCGCGGAGGAGAGGCCAGGATGGCGGCGACCTCGGACCCTCCCATCTGCCGGTACGCGTTCGAGGTGGACATCCCCATCTCGCCCTCGATGCACAACGCCGCCGTCGCGTAGTCCGCGCGCCACAGCCGTCCACGCAGAGCGATGTCCATCGCCCGGCCCGCCACGAACCAGGCATCCTTGGCCTGCCGGAAGCTCTGCCGGCACAGATCCCAGCGCTCCTCCTCGTCCGCACTCAGCGGCCCGTCGGCATCCGGGGCGTCGATCGCCACCGGGAGGTCTTCCAACCGGATCATCGGCTGCGGGCGGCCCTGAGCGAACACTGGCTCAGCCGGAGCACCGACGGGCACCAGCTCCTGCCCCCGACCGTCTCCGGTTCCCGCCGTCTCACCAGCGGCAGCGGCCGCTGCCGCCGCCTCGGCAGCTGCATCGGCCAGGCGACGGGCCTCACGCTGAGCCCGGAGTACCGCCGGGTCGACCCTCTTCGGCTTACTCACTTGCTGATCAGCCCCCTGGTCTCCATCTCCGTCACCAGCTCGTCGAACGCCGACCCGGGGGCATGGATGGGGACGCCCTCCGCCGTCCCCGCGTACTGCTGAGTCGCAGGGATCATGGTCGTGAAGACGTTGAACCCGAGGGCCTTGAGGTCGTCCCGGACCCCGGTCGGGGCGACGGTGGTCCCCGGCTGGACGCGCACGATCAGCGCCCACGTGTTCGGCCGCTTCTTGTCCGCCCTCTTCGGGATCACCTGGTCGATGAAGTGACCCATCGGGAGTTCCTCGATGCGCTCAACATCCCCAGGAGTCGACGCGCAGACCACGATGACCAGATCGGCCACGCGCAGGACGCTCCACCCGATGCCAGCGTGGTTCTCCAGGTGACCGCAGTCCACCGCGCCGATGCTCCCCTCGGGAAGCTTCCCCGGTGCCTCCTCGTGGAAGCGCTTGGACGCCAGCTTCTCGACCTCGAAGCTGAGCCCGTCGAGCGGGTTGCCGTCCTCGTCCTCGGGGCGAGCCTTCCACCAGCGGTACAGCTGCTCGGACTCGTCGGCGTCGAACCCCTTCGCTGGGTAACCGCGTGCCGCGAGGGCGTGCAGCAACCACCAGATGGCGGTGGTCTTCCCCGTGGACCGGGGAGAGATGGCGGCGAGGATGGTCATCGGATACCTAACTCGATCTGCTGGACGGGGACGCGCCGGAGCCTGGCCCGGCGGCATGGCTACGACGGCGAGGAGCCGTGCTCGATCTCGGGCTCGGACTGGCGGCCGGTCGCGGCCTCGGAGCCGCCGGGGGCGTCGGGCTCCGGGTCGAGCCGGAAAGCCTGCGCCCTGACCCACTCCTCGACGGCCTCACGGGCCCCCTCGCGAATCTCGATACCCCTGAGCGAGCAGGCGGACCTGAACCTCCGGGCCAGCGACTCGGGCAGGTAGGTCCCGAACGACTCCCAGTCGGACGGCGGTGCCTTGGGCCGGCCGCGGCCGCGCTTGGAAGATGTCGGAGCCTCGGGTGAAGGGGCGGTCATGGCCGCATTCTGGCCCATCAGGTATCCAGCAAGCTAATAAGCCGAAATTCGGACGGCGTGTCGCACTGGTCGCTACGCCACCCGCGGACGTGCGCCAGACCCCCGACCGACGCCACCGCCGACCGGCCCCGGCCTGACCGACCGTCCGCCTCGGGGGATTCCTTCCGCTGACTCGCCAAGAAGCAGTAGCGTCATCGGACGAGACGAAGGAGAGCGCCCAGTGAGCACCGCAGCCCAGTACGCCGAACCGACCCCGCCCCCCATGGACACCCTGCCCCAGCTGAAGGCAGCACTGGCCGGCCTGGCCCAGCTCGGCATCGACACCCGGCTGGACCGCCTGGAGGCGGACCTCGCCAATACCCGGCTCGACCAGTTCCCCGCACTCGCCGAGCGCTACCGGGCCTACGTGCGCCGTAGCACCACCCCCCAGGCCGTCGCCGCACTGCGGCTGCCCGTCTCCGCCTCGACCGCCGAACTGCGCGAGAAGATGGCGGCCGCCCGGTGAGCACCTTCGTCGCCTTCTCCGACAGCGTGGAGAAGGAGGGCCTCGTGGAGCTCACCGCCACGGAGGCCCGTGCCGTCCACTCCGTCCGTGCCCAGCTGGAGGTCGACCCGCGGACGGGGGAGAGGCGGCCCTCTTACGACCCCCAGGCGGAGGACTACGTCGTGCACCTCGACGAGGGCGCCACCGGCGGCCGACCGATCAGCATCCTCCACCGGTACCACCGCGCCCTCGACTTCCCTCATCTACTGGCTCGTCATCGGCCCCTGACCGACACCCCGTCAACCGCCCTCCCGCGCACCAGCTCCCGAGGCCGATCCGCTCGAACGCGGAACGCCACCGCTCCGTGGCGTTGAGTATCCGAATGCTCCACGCGGTGGGCCCAGAAGCCGTCCCGGCCCTTATGTCTTGTGACTACGACAGACCCACGTGACACAGTGACCCCCTGAACATGAGTACGTTGCAAGGGGGAGCAAGTGACCCGGCCGGTCCTGAAGACGATCCACTGGTGGATGATCGGCGCCGTCGCCTTGGGCGCGTTGTTCATCGCGACGGTCGGCCTCGGCGGGTCCTACCTCGCCGTCCGCGATGTCGCCTTCCGCAAGGGCATGGGCTTCTTCGCGAACGTCTTCCCGATCGGCGTCGATGCGGGGATCCTCGTGCTCCTGACGCTCGACCTCGTCCTCACCTGGCTGCGCATCCCGTTCCCCCTGGTGCGGCCGACCGCGTGGCTGCTCACGGTCGCCACCATTGCATTCAACGCATCCGCCTCGTGGCCGGACCCCCTCGGCGTGGGCATGCACGCGGTGATCCCGATCCTCTTCATCATCATCTCCGAGGCCGGCCGCCATGCCATCGCCCGGCTGGCCCGGCTCACCTCCGACCGGGCGATCGACAAGATCCGCCTGATTCGGTGGCTCCTGGCACCCGGTCAGACCTGGCGGCTGTGGCGCCGCATGCAGCTGTGGGAGATCCGCAGCCTCGACGACGCGATCCGCGGCGAGCAGGCCTTGCAGACCTACAACACCCTCGTGGCGACGAAGAAGCGCTCCTGGTGGCGCCGTTTCCGGGACCGGGGCCTGTCGCCCGCAGCCGCCCTGCCGAAGAAGCTCGCCGGGCTCGGCGTGCCGCTGGAGGTCACCTACGAGGCGGGCCTGGCCGCCGCCGGCGTCGACGCCGAACCGCTCGCCCGCCTCCTCGCCCACCACGCGCAGACCGTCCGCGCGGGTGCCCCCGTACTCGACCAGGCCGACCGCGCCGTTGCGCATGCGCAGGTCCAGCCCGGCGAGATCGAGCTGCGCAAGGCCCTTGCGCAGCAGCACGCCGGGACGATTGCGCAAGATCATCTTGCGCAGGAATTCCCTGCGCACGCGGTGGAGCCGGAGATTGCGCAGCCGTTCGCTGCGCAATCAGAACAGGCGTTTATGCAGGTCAGCACCTATGAGGCGGTGATTGCGCACGTGGAACCGGAGTCGGCGGAAGCACCGGCCGGCGTTGCGCAGGTTGCCGGGGCGGCCGTCGGGGGCGCCGCGGAAGCCGATCTTCTGCGCATGAGCGATGCGCACGACGGGCCCGCTGCCGCCGCCGCGCAGAGCGGCATTGCGCAGCCGGCTGAGGAAGCCGTCCACCAGCAGTGGCAGCCCGCGAGCGGGCAGCCCGTCCCCGCCGCGCGGGTCTCCGCTCTCGGTTCCGTGACCGGCCCCGTGGTCACCCAGCAGACCGACGACTTCCAGAAGATCCCCTCCGGCTGGGCCGAGGGGTTCCAGGCATTCGTCGCTGAGTTCGGGCGACACCCGAAGTTCGGTCCGAAAGAGACGGAGCTCGCCGACTACCTGCACGCGCGCGCGTACAGGAGCAACAAGTCCGGCGACGGTCCGGTGAGCCAGGACAGCGTCCGCCGGTACTACAACCAGCTGTGCGAGCGATTCCCGGCCCCGGCGGACGCTGCCCAGCAGAGCCTCGACCTCCACGGCTCGCTGGTGTGAGACGGCCAGGCCGTCGGGCCGCCGCCTGACCGGCCATCGGACCTCTGGAACGCGGGGCCCGGGGTGCGGAACGGTCGGCCGGCAGGCCCACTGATCACGGAGCGGCCCGGTGGCGCCAGGTCGGGGCGTTGCTCCCACGGCCGGTGAGCCGCGGCACCCCCGTGCCGGGGGCGACCATCACGAGCCCGGCCAGCGGGCGGAACCCGGCACGGCGCAGCGCGCCGAGCACCCGCGGCTCTTCACCGGGGGCGGTGCGCAGGAAGGACGGGGCCGTGGCCACGAAGCAGGGCCCGGCGGCAGAGGCGCGGGCGAGCGCCTCGCCGAGCAGCAGCAGGTCGAGGTCCTGGACCGCCCAGTCGGCGGTGATCGAGTAGGCCTCCAGCACCAGCAGGTCGCCGACGTCGGCCCGCGGGCCCTTGCCCAGGCAGTCCCGGACCGCGGGCGCGAGGCGGTGCCGGCCGTCCCTGCGGGTGAACACCTGCTCGGCGACGGCGTCGAGCAGCTCCTGGTCGAGCGCCGGTTCGCGGGCGCGCCCGGTCAGTTCGTCGTAGGCGGCAGGGTCGACCAGCCCCCGGGCGAGCGGGATCCGCCTCAGGCTGATCACGCCGACGTGGGCCAGGTCGACGCCGAAGACGGTCCGGCTCGGCAGCTGCCCCGGCGCCAGGCGCTCGTGACGGGCCAGCAGCGACCAGTGCTCGACGCCCCGTCCGCCGGGCCCCGCCGGCCAGGACTCGACGCTGAGGGACAGCCGCAGACCGGCCGGGTCCGCCGGAAGGAGTCCGGTGTCGTCGTGCTGCTCCACGGTTTCGGCCATGGAGCGATCCTCCCGCCGCCCGGCACCGTGCGGAGGGTCTTCGCTGAGATTGGCCGGTTCGCGGATCTCGGGCTGGTGTCGGCGGCCGTCGGTAGAGTCCGGGCCATGACCACCGCAGGGGGAGTCCGGGTCGACCACGCGTCGATCGAGCGGGACTTGGAAGAGCGCGGCCACGACGGCTGCCAGATCGAGTACGTGCCGGAGCAGCAGCACCCCGGGGGAGGGGCGGAGCTGCTTGACGCCGTCCAGGCGGCGGTGGCCGCGGCCAACGGCGACGGGGCCGAGGGAGCGATGTGGGGTCAGGCCCCCGCGCTCACTCTGGCAGGCGCCGGTGTTTCGCTGAAAGACTACTGGGGGCCAGACTCCCTGACCTCCTGGCTCGACGCCTTCGCCCGCGCACTTGCAGTGCACGGGCTCACCGGCCGGGTCGCCGCCACCCCCGCAGTGATGCCCCCGCGCTGGTTCCGCTTCGGCGCGGAGCCCAGGGCGGGCGCCTTCCTCGCCCTGGAGCGGCCCCTCACCGAGCGGACCTTCGCCGAGCCCTGGTGCCAGAGCGCGTACGCCTGGGCCGGCCGGAGCGGCGGAGAGGCGCACCTCGCCGCCGGAGCCGTTCTCCAGCGCGTCCCCTCCACCGACGTTGCCCGGTACCTGGCGCGGTCGCTGGCCAACACCCGCACCACCCTCGCCTACCTCGACCCGGACCGGCCTCGGGCCTCCCGGGTGTGGGCGCAGGACGACGGCCTGGCCGTCCTCCAGGTCTACGACCCGGCCGCCGGGTGGGAGGCCCTGGTGAAGCGGGCCCGGGACGCCGTCCTGGCCAACGCCGCGCGGGCCCGCCTGGCCTTCATCGACATGACCCCGAAGTGGTCCTATGGCTGGGAGGACCGCGGCCGTGAGCTGCCCGCCGTCCCCGTCCACGCCGTGTACAACAACGACCCGCTGTGGGCCCGGCGCCTGCCTGACGTGCACGCCATCCAGCTACTCAACAGCACACACCTCAACCAGGCCGTGGATCTGTCCGGCTGGACCATTACCGAGGTCAACCCCGGCCGTTACCTCGTCGAGGCCCGCGACCTTGCCGCATGGTGCGCGCAAGGCGCGCCCTCCGAAGCCGTCCTTGCCCAAGCCCGCGCCGACTTCGGCCCCGCCCTCGCAACGCCAGAAGACCTGAGCTGACGCTCTGCCGAACCAAGGCTGCCTCAGGCGGCCTGGGAGAACTACGCCAGGCGATGACCTGCCGAGCCGGTGGTGCCACTGGGAAGCCACGGGCGAGGGGAGCGTCATCCGGTGGAACGGGGGGCCGCAGTTCTACGAGCCCGAGAAGTGGATGGCGTATCTGATCAGCCACTTCCTCCTGCCCGGCCACGTGGTGAACGGCGCCGTCGACGCCCAGGGCGACGAGACCGACGACGTCTGGCAGCTCGTCGTCACCGACAATGTGGTGACCGTGCGCGCCGACGGATGGGAATACGGCCCGATCACCGAAGCCACCCCTGACCGCAAGCCTGGCATCTACCAGAACCCGGACTGCTGGCCGGACGACCAGGTCTCACCCCTCGATGAGAACCGGTCCGCTGGCTAGTGCCGCGGCTGGCAACGTTCGCTCTCAGTGTCCCGCGACGGCACCAGCCGGGGTGGAACCCGTCCGGCGCGCCGCGAACCGGGCAAACGTTGCCAGCCGCGGCACTAGTCCGGTGAGGCTGCCTGGTACCTGCCTCCCCCCGGGCCGCCGGATCAGACGTGCGCCCGCACGCCCTGTCCGACTGGAAGGTCACCGAGGTCCACCCCGGCCGCTTCCTCGTCGGGACCCGCGACCGCCTGGTGCGCACCCGGCGCACCCTCGAAGAGCGTGCTCGGGCAGGCGCGTGCGGACTTCGGCGCCGTGATCGTCACGCAGAGGGACCTGCCGTGAACCGCAACCCGGGAGGGGTCAGCTACCACCTGCCTCCCTCCCGGTGCTCCCCAGCACGGTGCCGAGCTGCCGTCACGGCCTCCACTGCGGCTGCCAGGCCGGGTGGCTCCAGAACGCGGCGAACGCCACCGCCCGCAGGGTCCACCCCAGGGCTTCGCTCCGTCCGGCTGCCCGGTCATCGCGGCCTGCTGAAGACACCGCCTCGAAGTCGGCGTCGAACACCTTCAGGACGCGCAGGACCGCACTCAGCAGATGCCGCTCTTCATCCGTCGCCTGACCGTCCCGCTCGGCGATCCGCTCGCGAAGGAAGGCCACCAACGCCCTGTCGCTGTCCAGCTGCGCCTCCCCCTGCACGATCGAGAAGAACGCCAAGTCGTCAGAAGCCACGTCCACCACCTTGTTCGGAGCCGAGTGCGGTCACCACTGTAGGGTGCGGCTGGCCGACCGGGGCTGGCCGACCGGGGCTGGCCGACCGGGGCTGGCCGACCGGGGCTGGCCAGAGCCGGGGACGCCCGCGTCGCTGTGGGGGTCCCGGCCGCGCCTGGTCCGGGGCGACCGGGTCCCGGCCGCCTTGTGTCCTCCCTGGCGAGCACTGCGGCCTGGCGCTCACCCCAGGCAGGCCGAAACGGTCAGGAATCCCGTGATCAGCGCCGGACCGAGCATTAGCTCCGTCTTCCGCGTCGTCGCCGGGAATGCCACCTTCATAACGATCCACTGCACGATCCCCAGCACACAGGCCAGGAAGACGGCGTAGAACGAGCCGAACCAGTACTGCCAGGTCACCAGCGCGGCCAGGCCCGGGACCAGCTTCGCGTCACCGAGCCCCTGGCCGAACAGCGCCAGCACGAAGTACATGAAGCCCAGCCCGAAGGCGGCCACCGCGGCCAGCAGCAGCGGGCCCCAGCGCCCGGAGGCGAATGCCGACGCCGTGAGCAGGAAGCCCACGCCGATCCCGGCAGCAGCCGTCAGGTGATCAGGCATCCGGTGAACCGCGAAGTCGGTGAGCACCAGCACGGCCCCGACCGCGACCAGCCACAACTGGGCCGCCAGCACCACACCGTTGGCACCGGCTGCCAGCATCGCGGCGGTGCCGACGACGGCGAGGCCCTCGGGCGCCAGCAGCGGCGGACCGGGCCGTTGCGCGGTGCCGTCAGGCCCGACGGACCCGCACGCGGCGCAGCGCCGGCGCAGCACTAGGGCCATGTAGGCCCCCGGGGTTGCTCCCTTCCCGAGCACCGCGGCGCTGCAGTGGGGGCAGGTGGCGTCGGGGACCGGGTCGTCCTCTGGGCGGGTGTAGGCGAAGGCGACCGGGCGGATCACGAGCAGGCCGACGGCCAGGGCCAGGGCAAGGGCGAGGGCGACGACGGCAGGGGAGTGGGACATCGGCTGTTCCTCGGGGCAGGGGAGCGGCAATGGGAAAGGGCCCGGCCGATGAGTCCGGCCGGGCCCTGAAGTGGGGGCGGGGCGGTGCTACACGCCGCTGGCGGTCTCCCGGACGGCTGTCAGGCGCCGGATCGTCTCAAGGGTCTGCGGCTGCAAGCCGCTGAGCTGCCAGTCCATCTGCATCTTGCGGACCCTGGCGATCACGTCCCGAACCGCGGACGGGTGCCCGGCACGGTGCTCGATCCGCATCCACGCCCGGTACAGCCGCTCGGCGGTCGGCTCGACGTTGAGGCCGGTGTCGATCGCGGCGCGGGCGGCGTCGATGTCCAGGACGTCGTCACCGGTGCGCAGCTCGGCGATCCGCTCGGCCGTGTCGATGATCCGGCAGGTCATCGTGTGGGCCAGGGGTGCGGCCCAGGAGTGGTCGGCGGTCCCGCCGAACGGTTTGCCTCGGACGAGCCCCATCGCGGCTTCCAGGTCGAGGATGCCGGCGGGGCCCCTCGGGATGCCGCGCTCGGCGAGGTGGACGAAGTTCGCCCAGTCCGAGGTGATCTCGTCGCTGAGCGAGTACATCTGCACGCCGCGTGGCTTGGGTCGCACGTGCGCCACGCCGTTGGCGTCCAGCCCGAGCCGGGAGCGAAGGCGCGACATCTCTTCGGCCACCATCTTCGGGCCCCATGGGGTGGCGGCGTTCATGGCGTCGCCGATGCTGCTCGGGTTCCGCTCGTTGCGGAACATCAGGTAGCAGGCCAGCAGGACCAGCTTCGGCGAGACGGTGGCGTTCCCGATGCCGACGATCTGGAGCGGCCCGAGGATCTGGATCTCGGGCGTGGTGGTCGCCTCGCCGTCGGGCAGGGCCTCGCGGACGACGTCGATACGGGCTGCGGCGGGAGCCGACGCCTGCCCGGGCACGGGCACCCGCTTGCCGTCCGCCGAGTCGGCGGCAGCGGCTTCGGGGCTGTCTGCGTCCGCGGGCACCGCCTCGGTCTCGGCGCCTTGGTCGTCGTCCTGCTCCGCCGCGTCGGTGACCGCTTCCTCGTCCGGCTCGTCCTGCTCGTCCGCCTGGCGCTGGTCCTTGACCAGGGACAGGTGGCTGGGCGCCGGAACTGGTGCGGTGACCACGCTCACCCGGTCCGGGTCCGTCAGCTGCGCCCACGCGCCTTCGGCCGGGCGGGCCGGCTCGGTGGTGAGGGCGATGGCGGAGGTCAGCTGCCGGTAGGCCTCGTCGGTGACGCGTTGCAGGATGACTGCGACGCCCAGCGGCTCGACCGGCTGCGGGTCGGCGAGCGAGGCGTCCAGCACCTGGGCGTCGGGGAAGAATTCCACCGCGCCGGCGGCCGGGAGCACTGCGGCGATCCGCTGGCCGCGCGCCTTGCCGACCAGGTCGGCGAAGGCGTACAGCTCCTCGTGGCTGGCGCGGGCGGAGGAGATCACCATCCACGGCAGGGGTTCCTCGCCTCCCTCGTGTTCGGCCTGGTGAGCTTCGATCAGGACCCGGGCCAGGTCGGCGGTCGCCGACTCCAGGCTCGGGGTGTACATCACCCGGCAGGCCGGGAGGAGCTGCTGGAGCTCCAGCCCGAAGCCGCAGGTGCGGACCTCGACGTGGCCTCCCCACGCCGAGGTGCCCGCCTCCATCGCGATCCCGCGGGCGACCTCGCGGACCTGCTGGTCGGTGCCTTCCAGCAGCAGCACCCCGGCCTGCGGGAGGTTCGCCAGGATGTGGGTGCCGTCGGGGCCGGCCCCGATCGTGGACAGGCCCGGGTAGGGCGCCGGGACGTCCTGCGCCTGCTCCGGGGTGAGCAGATCGGCCCGGTCCGCGCGTACGCCCCACCAGCCGTCGGGACGGTCGGTGAACGGCGACAGCGCCTCCTCGTCGGGGTCGTCGACCAGGATCTCGACGCGGTCGGCGGTCACCTTCGCGCCGTGGACGGTGGGCAGGGCGCCGGGGTTGCGGGCGGCCAGGGTGCGCAGCGCGAGGTCCAGGAGCTCGACGCTGGCGGGGGAGGACGTACGGTCGAGGACCTGCTCGGCGGTGCTGGTGGTCTCCGGCAGCGCGATCGTCTCGCCGGGGCGGCGGGCGTTGTGCTGCTCGCGGCGGCGCCAGGCGAGGACCCCGAGCAGGCCGGCGCCCAGGAGCGCACCGATCCCGGCGACGTCCTGGATCGAGACCGGCGACTGGGACTCGGCCGCCGGCGCGGGGGCCTCGGGGGCGGCCGGTGCCGGGGCGTGGCTCTGCTGCGCCAGGGCTGGGCTGGCCGGGGAGGTGGGAGCGGGCGTGGTGGCCGGGGCGGGGCTGGCGGGGGAGGCCTGCTGCGGGGTCGCGGCCGGTGCCGGGGTGACGGGCGCGGCCGGGGCCGCAGTCTCGGGGGCCTTCGGCGTCGACGTCTCCGGCGTCTGCGGGGCGGGGGTCTTGGCGGGCGGGGCCGGCTGGTTGGGGACGGCAGCCGGCGGAGCGGGGGTGGGCTGCGCGGGGGCGAGCGCGCTGGCGGGGATCACGATCGTGTCGCCGGGGAACAACTTGTCCGGGTCGGTGACGTGGCGGCCGCCGGGCTGCTCGACGTTCTTGGTGGCCTCCAGCAGCTTCGGGTAGGCGTCGGCGCTGCCGAGCTCGTGCTCCGCGATCGCCGAGAGGGTGTCGCCGTCCCGGACGGTGACGGTGCGCTCCTGGGCCTGGCCGACGGCGGGGGCCTCGGCGGCGGCACCGGGGACGTCCTTGGCGTCGGCGGGAAGCACCAGCTGCCACCCGGCGCGCACCAGGCCGGGCTCGGTCATCGTGGAGCCGTCCGGCTGGACGCGGCCCTTGTTCAGGTCGAAGATCTCACCGAACCGGCGCCCGTCGCCCAGGTGCCGCTGCGCGATGTCCCACAGCGTCTCGTGGTGGCCGTTGGCGTCGGCCTGCACGGTGTAGACCGGGCCCGCCGCGGGTGCGGCGTCGGTGTGCGCGGAGGCCTGCACGACGGCGCCGGGGGTGGCCTGCGCGGTGGCGGCGACCGGCTGGGGAAGGGCCAGGTGCTGGGGGAGTGTTGCCGCCGACGCGGCCTGTGTGGCCGTCAGCGTTCCGGCCCCGACCAGCAGCAGCATGGTGACCAGCTTCCGCGCGAGCGCCTGGGAGGCCCCCGCGGCCGGCAGGTGGATCTCCACCCCCGAGACGACCGCGCGGACCTCCACCGCCACGGACAGCAGGAACTGGAACCACAGCAGCCAGACCAGAACGGCCAGGATGTCCATGAAGACGCTGACGGAGACGCTGTTCTGGAGCATCTCGCCCAGCGCGTCCATGGACGGCACTTCGGTCGGCAGCGGCCAGCCGATGAACCGGACCAGACCGTAGGGGATACCGGCCAGCAGCGCGGCGAGCAGCAGGCCTGCCACCAGTGCCCCGAGCACGTCACCAGCCGTGCGGGAGCGGGCGCCGCCGGGCGCCTTGATCCGTGTTCTCGCCATCCTCGGTCTTCCTGTTCTCGGGCCGGGCCGCTGCCTGGCCGGCTACTGGGTGACGATCGTCTGGATCTCCCGGACGATCACGTCCTGCGGAGCACCGCCGGTCACGCCGTCCGGCAGCGGGTTCGCGGGCTGGGCGTTCGGGTCCGCAGACGGCGTCCACGTCACCTTCCACGTCACCTGCGCGGTGAGCGGGTAGGACCCGCCCCGGCTGGAGCGCTGGTAGGTGATGTTGCAGGCCGCGCCGGAGGAGTCCACCTGATAGCCGTTGCCGGACTTGGTGAACGGGTAGGTGCACATGGCGGGGGAGGCGTCGCTGGTGCCCGCGTCGATCCGCAGCGACACCGGCACCGCGAGCGTGGACGCCGCGACGCTGACACCGGCGTAGTTGAGGGACGCTGTCACGGACACCGGCTGGATCGGCTGCGCGAACGACACGAACGTCGGAAGGTTCACTGTCTGCTTGTCCGGGGCTGGGGAGAGCTTCACGCTCGGCGGCGGCAGCTTCGTCGCGCCATACGCCAACTTGCTCAGCATCTCCGGTGTCACCGCGAGCACCCCCGCCAGCCGGGTCCCGGTCGGCACCCACACGACGCCGGGGGGCTGCTCGCAGCTGGACCTGTTGGGGATGCCCCAGGCCTTCTTGGACTTCACCATCGACCACCACATGCCGTCCTGGCCGCGGTGGAAGTCGCCGTCCGCCTTCAGCTTCTGGTACTCCGCCAGCGCATCGTAGGAGCCGGCACCGGACAAGCCGGCCATTGTCTGCTGGTAGGCGCTGTCGAACTGGTCGGGAGTGTAGGCCGGCTCGTACCAGCACGCCGGGGGATCCCACGCCACGCCTGCGGAGACCAGGTGCTGCGCTCCCTCGACCGCTGCGCCGGCGCTGTCGGTGATCACGACGTGGGACTCGATGGAGCCGGGTGTGGATGAGCCGTTGCCGTTGCCCTGCCCGGCGTAGGCCGGCCAGGACAGGCCCGCGACGACGGCGGCGGCCACGACGCTGGCGGTGAAGGCGGCGCGGCCGCGGGTCACGGCTTGCACGAGACCACCCCGTGCGTCCACTCCACGGCGTTGACCTGCCAGTCCCCCGCGGCGCCGTGCTGCAAGGTCAGGTTCCAGCTCACGTAGTCGTCGTCGCTCGGGGTCCCGGTGTTCACTGCGCCGCTGGCCAGGTCCTTGGGGAAGGACTTGCTCTGGTCCTCGCATAGCGTCGCCGTGGCCGAGGACGCGTCCTTCAGCGTGAGGTTCGGGCGCAGGAAGTGGCTGACGCCGGTGATGCGGTGCCCGCCGGCCTTGTAGTCGTTGATGCTCTTGGCGACGGCCCCGTTGGCCAGGCCGGCCCAGTAGCGGGACAGGGCCGGGCGGTCGGTGGCACTGGTGGCCAGGCCCTCCTCGTAGGCGCTCATGGCGTACCCGAGGTCGCGCAGCGCGGTGCTCTTCGCCGGGTCGGCGGCGGTGAAGCCGTCCAGCTGCATGGTGACGTCGCTGGGGAACGCGAAGACGGGAGCGGTCCACCCCGGCGCGGCGGAGACCGTGGCCGTGGGGGAGGGGCTGGACGTTGTGCCCGGGGAGGCGGTCTGGGCGCCGGTGATATCCCCGCTTGTCTTCTTGCCGTCGGAGCCGCAGGCGGTGGCGCCCGCGAGTACGGCAGCGGCCGCCACTGCGGCGGCGAGGAGCTTGGTGGTCTTCTTGGTGCTGGACATGCGGTGTTCTCCCGTCCCCTGATTGGCCATCAAGTGGTCATTGTTCCTGTACGGCCTGGGCGGTTGCGTGCCCCCACACCGTCAGCCCGTCCTTGAAGGTGGGCAGCAGCAGGGGGGTGTAGGTGAGGCGGACCTCGACGGTGACCTGGTTGCCGGCCGCAGCGGTGCAACGGGTGGCTCCGACGTCGCCTCCGGAGAACCCGTTGGCGCGCACGAAATCCTGGACGTGGCCGGTGCAGCCGGCCGTGTCGATGACCACCCGGCCGTTGCGCAGGTCGGCGGCGCTTATCTGGTTGGCGGCGTACCGGGCCGCCTGCTCGGCGACGTCGGAGGCCTTCTCGCGCTGGTGGATGGCCCGGCCGGTGTCGATGACGAACCCGGCGATGACCATGAACAGCATCGCGGCGAGGATCAGCGCCAGGGCGCCGGAGCCGCGGTCTCGGCCGCCCCGGTGCGTCCGGCGGTGCAGTCGGTGGACGAGCGAGGTCACTGGACCACCCTCCGGTAGACGTCCAACGGCGAGGTCGAGGTGGCCCGGATGTCGCCGACCACCGGGAGCTTCGAGACGGCCACGCCCTTGGCCCGGCAGGACAGGGTGATGGTGAACATCCCGCCCGGCTCGAAGTTCCCGCTCGCCGACACCTGGACCTGGCCGCCCGCACACACCCGGGCCGCGTCCTGGTTCGCCGTGCTGGTGGCCGCGGCCAGCGCCGACCGGTAGTCGCGCTGCAGGGACCCGGCCCGGGCGGCGTCCCGAGCGGTCCCCTCCAGCGAGCCACGGGCGTTGACGATCTGCCCCAGCCCCACCAGCAGCAGGACCAGGAGCATCAGCACAGGCGCGATCAGCACCAGTTCGACGGTGGAGATCCCCGCGTCCCCGCGGCGCGCGCGCCGCTGGCGGGGCTCGGTGTCAGCCGGCATCGGGCACGAACCTCTCGATCGGGCCGACGGACTTCGCCGTGACCGTCAGGTCCAGGAACGGCACCACCTTGACGACCCGTGCCCTCACGGTGACGCCGACCTGCTCACCGTTCTGGAACGTCGTGATGGAGGGGTCGCCGACCAGCGACGGCCCGAGCGTGCTGATCCGGTTCTGCGTCGTGGTGGGGGGGGGGGGGGGCCCCCCCCCCCCCCGCGGGGGGGCGGGCGGGCCGGCGCCGCGCGCGCCCCCCCCGCGGCCCCGGGGGTTCTGATGTCTTTGTGTGGGCGGGGGCGCCCCCCCCCCCCCCCCCCCGCCGGGGGGGGGGGGGGGGGGGGGGGGGCGGGGCCCCCCCCCCCACCCGCCTGGGCGGCCGCCTCACTGACCGTCGAAGCGAAGTAGTACAGGCCGAACTGGACGACGGCCAGGAGCAGCAGGAACAGGATCGGAGTGATGAACAAGAACTCCACCGTGCTGGCACCCCGGTCGCCGCGCAGCCGCGCGGCGACCCGGGCCCTGAGACGTTCCACCGCTCGATTCCCCCTTCTCCGTCGTCCAGTCAGCCCCGGTCAGCGGCAGGTCAGTTGCAGCCGCCGTTGTTGGTGGTGTCGGCGCCGGTGATGCAGTTGCTCACCGACTTCGACTTCGTGGTCACCGCGGCCTTGATGGCCACGACCGCGATGCCGACGACGACGATTACCGCGGCGGTGATCAGAATCAGCTCGACGGCGGTGTAGCCGCCTTCCTTGCGCTGACGGGCCCGCTCGATCCGCGTGACGGCCGCGTCGCGCACACCGGCGACGACGGACATCGCGGTGACGGCGAACATCAGCGCACGGTCGCCGATGCTGAGGCCGCCCGCCGGGTTGATGACGTTGCTGGACATGTGCAGTTCCCCTCGTGTTCGGAAATCCAGTGGGACAGCGGTTCGGAAAGATCAGAGGTTGATGAGGGTGAGCGCCGGATAGATCAGGAAGATCAGGAAGCCGAAGCACAGCAGCAACTGGGCGACGAGCATCGACTGTGACTTCGCCGCGGCCGCGCCCTCCAGCTCGGCAAGCTCCCGCTTGCGCAGGGTCTCTGCGCGGGTCCGCAGCGACATGCGGACCTTCGCTCCGTCCTCGGCGACCAGCGCCACCGTGGACGTCAGGTCGACCAGCTCCGGAACACCGATCTCCTCACCGAGCCGGCCTGGCGCCGACCAGTACGGCTGACCCTTCACCCGGGCCTCCTGCAGCGCCCACCGGATGCGCCGCATCGGCCAGGCGTCGGACGCCTCCGCCGTCGACTTCAGCGCCTCCGGAAGACCGGAGCCGCCCGACAGGCTCAGGTGGACCAGCGTCAGGTACACCGACACCACCCGCGTGAACTCGCGCCGTTTCTCCTTCGCCTCGCTGCGCACCTCCAGGTCCGGGGCGAAGAAGCACCCGGCGACGAGCAGCAGGGTCAGCCACATCGGGGCGAGCACGCTGCT
Organism: Kitasatospora sp. NPDC048296; assembly: GCF_043201815.1. Classification (NCBI taxonomy): domain Bacteria; kingdom Bacillati; phylum Actinomycetota; class Actinomycetes; order Kitasatosporales; family Streptomycetaceae; genus Kitasatospora; species Kitasatospora sp. NPDC048296. Next base: position 37,109 of record NZ_JBICZB010000039.1, on the reverse strand, counting down.
CGTCACGCCGGCCATCCACAGCACGACCGCGAGCAGCGGGCCGAGCAGCAGGCCGGCCGCGGAGTACAGGACCTTTTGGGCCAGGAAGGTGTCCAGCGGCTTCTCCACCAGCGCCAGGTCCGGGCGCAGGCGGGCGAGCCGCCAGCCCTGCTTGGCGTAGAACGCCGCCACCCCCGGGCCGATCCTGGCCAGCGCCCGGTCCTGGGTGCCTCCCAGGACGGTCGGCGCCGCAGCCGGCTGGGTGGACGTGCTGCGCAGCGCGTCGATGCGTGCGACGGTGGCCACCGCACCGGGACGGCTCGGCAGCAGTGCGCGGATCAGCAGGTACAGGCCCAGGCCGCACACGGCACCGGCCAGCAGAGGCCAGATCACCGGGCACCTCCGGTGGGAATCAGCAGCCGGGCGGGTGCCGGGACGCTGGACAGGTTCCGCAGCCAGGCCAGGCCCGCGGCGAAGAACGCCAGGACCACCGTCAGCACGCCCTGGCCCTGCACCGTGCGGTACGCCTCGACGTAGGACGGGTTGAACAGCGCCATGCCGAGAGGGAACACCACGCACACCGTGACGACGATCTTGACGCTGCGTCGGGTACCGGAACGCTGCGCCATGATGCGCCGGCGCATGTCGGCTTCGTCGCGGGCGGTGGTGGCGAGCTCGGACAGCACGTCGCGCAGACCAGGCCCGCGCTGACGGGCGTTGTCCTTGAGCGCGATGATCACGAGGTCCGCCGAGCCGTCGTTCAGGTCCTCGGCGAACAGGTCGAGCGCGATCGGAAGGGCGGTCTTGGCCCGCAGCCGGTCGATCAGCTTCAGCAGGTGGGGGCGCAGGGCGGGCGAGGCAGACCGGGCGGAGGCCTGGATGGCCTGCTCCAGGCCGACGGCGCCGGACATGGTGTCGCGCAGGCTCTCCGTCCAGGCGGCGAGGCCCTCCACGCGCTCCATCGCGGCCTTCTCCTCCTTCGCGCCGCCGAACAGCTTGTTCCAGAACAGGGCCAGGGCCGCGGCGGCGATGGCGGCCACCGGCCAGCGGGTGATCGCGAGGATGACCAGGGCGGCTATGGCCGCCGCTGCGCCGCGCTGGCGGGCGAAGGCGATCAGCCGGGTGGCGCCGGAGGGGCCGGTGCGCTCCTTGCGGGGCCAGCCGACCAGGGATGCCACGAACAGGGCGATGCCGCCTCCGGCGCCGATGCCGGCCAGGATCGCGAGGAGCGTGGTGGGGTTGAGGATGTCGGTGCTCACTCGTAGTCCCCGCTCGGGTAGTAGCCGTGCTCGGCCAGCTCGTCGAGACAGGTGACCACTGCGGACGGCTTCAGCTCGCCGTAGGCGTTGAGTTTGAAGACCTCGCTGGACAGGACCTGACCGTCGACGCCGTTGATCTCGCGGATGCTCACCAGCCGGCGCTCCTTGAGCCCGGTGGCGGGGTTCTTCACCTTGGTCAGGTAGATGACGAAGTCGAGGGCGCCGCCGATGAGCATGTTCGTTGTCTCGCGGTCGAGCTTCTCTTGCGCCTGGCGGGCGTAGGTGGCGATGCGGTTGAAGACCTCGCCGCTGGTGCGGGCGTGAAGGGTGGACAGGGAGCCGTCGTTGCCCTGGCTCATGGCGTTGAGCATGGTGATGATCTCGTCGCCGAGGACCTCGCCGACGATGACCCGGTCGGGGTTCTGCCGCAGGGACCGCTTGACGAGGTCGGCCATCGTCACGGCGCCCAGGCCCTCGCTGTTGGGCAGGCGCTCCTCCATGACCATGATGTTCGGGTGGAGCTCTTCGAACTCGTCCAGCCCGAGCTCCAGGGCCCGCTCGACGGTGATGATGCGTTCATCGGGCGGGATCGTGTTGGCCAGGGCCCGCAGCATGGTGGTCTTCCCGGCGTCGGTTGCTCCGGCGATCACGATGTTCTTGCGGGCCAGGACAGCGGCCCGCAGGAAAGACCCGGCTTCCTCGGTGAGCGTCCCGCCTTTGACCAGGTCCTCCAGGAAGACCTTGCCGAGACGGGCCAGACGGATGCTGATGGACGGAACCTTGCTGACCCCCAGGACCGCGGACACGCGGACGCCGTCCCACGTCAGGTCCAGCTGAGGGTTTGCCAGGTCCCAGGACCTGGAGGTGAGACCGGCGGTGGCAGCCAGGCCCTGCACAAGGGCGATCAGGTCGTCGTCGCTCGCGGCCACGGCCGGGAGCCGCTCACGCACGCCGCCGGCGTAGGTCACGAAGGTGCGGTCGCCCTGGATGTCGATGTTCTCGATGCGCGGGTCTTCGAGAAGCGGCTGTAGTGCCCCGGCGCCGTAGATCCGCGCGTGCACGGCGTCGGCGAGTTCGCGCTCCTCGTCCGGCAACATGGCGGGGATGCCGATGGCGGCCTGCTCCGCGTTGTACGCCTGCAGGGTGTTGTTGATCAGCGAGCGGGCGAACTCGCGCTCCACCTCGCGCGCCATCGGCGCTCGGCCCTGCCGGGCGTCCTCCCGCTGGGCCTGCGTCAGCTGCTCGCCGACGCGCCCGTGCAGCAGGGCGACGAGTTCGTGCTGGACAGCCATCAGCGGACCCCCAGGGCGGTGGTGCGGGCCGGCTCGGCGGCCGGGACGACGGTCTGCTCGACGCCCAGGCCGTAGCGGCCTCGCAGGTTGGCGACGATGTGCTTGGCGGAGCGGACCAGTTCGGACTTCTCGACCTTGCCGGTCTTGCGGCCGGCCAGCTGGGCGGCGCCGGACGCATCGAGGGGCAGGCAGCCGAGGATCTGCACGGGCAGGCCCTGCTGCAAGAACAGCTGGGCGAGTTCCCCGTTGACCTTGGCGTGGTTGCGCTTGTGGTCGATGAGTAGGACGCCGATCGGTGGCCCGCCGCCGGTGCGCCCCAGACGCTGGGCGAGGGCCGCGGCGCGGTCGCGGGTCGCGGCGATCTCCTCGGGGGAGGTGCGGGTCACCAGGACGACCAGGGACGCCATCGGCAGCAGGTCCAAGCTCGGGGAGGAGGGGCTGATCCGGCCGAGGTCGGCGATCACGTCGGCGTCGCGGATGGCTACGAGCCCGCGGCCGAGGATCGGCCACAGGCCCTGCCACGCCCCGGCCTGCTCGGGGGAGGCGAGGCCGAGCAGCGCCTCCTGCCCGCCGTTGACCTGCTGGGTGTGCTCCCAGACGGTCTGCGGGCCGATGCCGTTACGGCCGGCCACGGCGAGGGAGAGCATGCCCATGCGCGGGTCGAGGTCCCTGCCGTCGGCGGCCTTGTGCCGGTAGACCAGGTCGCCTCCCTGCGCGTCGCACTCGGCGAACAGGGAACGGCGCGGCCACACCCCGGCGATGGCGAGAGCGGCGGTGCTGACGCCCGGTGCGCCCTTGGCGGACGCGACGGCGACGAGTGCCATGGAGCCGTCCCTCCTACTTCTGGTCTGCGGAGAGCAGGACCAGGGCGACCTCGCCGGCGGAGGCGGCCTGCGCGATCGGGCCGGACTTGTCCGCGGCGACGGTGATGGACAGCGACAGGTTCGAGCCGGCGGAGCCGGAGTCAGCCTTGAACACCTGGCGCACCACGGCGGTGTCGGCCAGCACGAGACCGTTGGAGGCGCTGGAGCCCTGGCCGGCGGCGGGGGTGCCGCCGGTGACAGGGGCCTTGGTGATGTCCTTGCCGACCCACAGCACCCGGATCTTGTCGCCTTCCCGCAGGCCAGGCGGGAACTGACCGGCCTTCAGCGCCAGGCCGACGACGGCCTGGTCGCTGCTGACACCGACCTTGGTGGTCAGCATCGGCCCGGTCAGCAGGGTGCCGGCCGGGATGTCGGCGGCAGCGAAGTACTTGCTGGTGAGGGCGGCGCGCTGGTCCCACCGCACGAAGGGGACGTCGGTGTCCTTGGCCACGCGGATCTGCTGGAGCGCGGAGTCGGGGATGCTCTGGCCGGGCGCGATCCGCTGCGTGATCTTGACGGCGTCGACCTTCTGACCGGCCTGCTGGACCAGCGCGGTGGCGCCGAGCCCGCCGGCCAGGACCAGCAGCGCCGCGAGGACCGCCATCGCCGGTCGGCGCTCACGGACCGTGGCCGGAAGCCGGTCCGCCGGGGAGGCTGGCTGATTCGATGCGGTTCGCTGTGCGGGCGCGCCCGGCTTCTGGGCGGCTTGCTTCGCTGTTCCTTGACTCACGTTCTCTGCCCAACTCGCGTCGATCCGGCGTGAGCCGGCCTGAATTCGAATTTGACCCAGATATGACAAATCAATGGGTCGGCAGGGCGACCCTGGGCATGCCTACGAGAGCCATGCCAGGTCCCTCACCTGCGGCTGCCCGAATGCTCTGATGGTTGTGTCACGTGCCTAACACGCCAGAACCGCCCCCCGTTACTCAGCTTCGTGGTGGCGATGATCGGACGATCCGTCAGTGACCTGTGCACGTACGGCCGGATCGCCCTGAGCACATTCGCCCCAGAGCTTCAGTCCCGTCACAATACGAAACTTTTGAGTCGCTGTCTGCATGTTTTCGGTCATGGAGCGCGTGCTGCTGGCATAGTCACACGACAAACTGGAACAAAGGCGGTGAAAGCATCTAATGCCCTGTCAGGTGCGGACCCGGGCCGATCGGACACCGGCCCGGGCCGGCCCCTACTCCGCCCGATTCACCGGTTTGGGCGCAGGCGGCCGCCCCGGCCCGCGCCGCTGCGCGACCTGAGGCTTCGCCAGATCCACGGCCGGTCCCCCGCCGGGAACCGGAGGAACACCCGGTTGCGCCGCCTGGCCGCCGCCCCTCTCACCCTGGAGGAAGGCGAGCACCACCGCGTCCTGCTCCTGCGCGCGGCGCAGCCGCTCCTCCATCGGCTCGGCCTGAACCGCCCGGTTCGCCGAAGCCGTCATCCGCCCGACCAGCTTGGGGCTGTAGTACTCCTTGAACACGTCCTTGACCTGCGGGCCCTCGATCCGCAGCGGCCCGACCGGGGCTCCGTTGACGGTGACCTGGACGTAGTGCTCGAACCGGCGCAGCTCGGCGACCGCGCCGGGCTCCACCGCGCCGTGCCACTCGTCGGTCACGGCCTTGATCGCCGCCATGGCGCCCGCGGTGGTACTCACCACCGACGAGTTCTGGAGCAGCGCCTCCCGGGTGGTCACCTGAACCCGGTTCAGGTGCTGGGCCATCACGTGCAGCCTGACCTTGAACTTCCTCAGCTGCTCGGTCATCGCCGCGAACGTCGGCCCGCCGGCCGGGTCGAGGCTGATCAGCTCGTCCGCGAAGACGTGGAAGGGCCGGCGGTCGTCCTCGGCCGTGTCCCGTCGTGACAGGCCGTCACGCAGCAGGTCCTGCATGATCATCGAGATCAGGAGGCGGTCGCTCGGACCGGTGCCCTCCAGGCACAGCCACACGATCTTGCCCTCGTCCATCGCCCTGCGGATGTCGTAGGCGCCCTGCGGGTTCCCGAGGAACGCCCGGGTCACCGGGTTCGCGGCCAGGCGGTCCAGGGGGTTGGTCACCGGGGCCAGCACGTCCGGCGGGTAGGCGGCGAAGGTCGTCTCCCACCAGCGCCGCTGCTCCGCGGACAGGAAGTCCAGGATCGGCAACTGCACCGCCTTGTCGGTCAGCAGCGCCCGCACCTGCAACAGCGTGGCCTGCGCGTCCGGGCGCCCGGCGGCGACGGCGGCGAGGTTGTAGGCCACCAGGGCCTCGATCGCCTTGGTGAGGATGGTCGCGGCCCGCGGGTGGGTCGCCTCGTTCCAGGACAGCGCGATGGCCAGCGCGTCCACGGCGGCGGTCACGGTGCGCGCCGCGTCCTGCCCCCGGTCCATGCCGATCATGTTCCAGCTCGGGATCACCGCGCCCGCATCCTCCGCCCGCGCCAGGTCGATCCGGCACACCAGCGACGAGAACGCCGGGTGCGCCAGGTAGGGGGCCACCGACTTCCAGGTGTCGCCGTGCGGGTCGACGAACAGCACGCCCTCGCCCGCCAGCGCCAGGGCCAGCGCCTGGACGAGCGCGAACTCGGTCTTGCCGTAGTTCGCCTTGCCCACCTTGATCGAGAAGAGGAACTCCTTGGCCAGCGTGGCGATCAGGCGCCGGCGCCCGTCCGGGTAGCGCAGCCACCCCTGCGGCACCAGGGCCTCACCGGGCACGTAGTCCGGCAGCTCGGATGCCAGGACCGGCAGGAACGCGTGCTTCGTCGGCGGCTTCAGCAGCCCCTGGAGCTCGCCGATGTGCAGCCAGTTCGGCTTGCGCGGCCCCACCAGGCCGCTGCGCCAGCGCCGGTCGAAGCTCTCGCGCCGGTGGCGGCTGTCCGCGCTCCAGGTGATCCAAAGGAACCGGCCCGCGTCCTGGCCGAGCCGGCTGTCCTCACCGAAGACGTCCATCGCCGCGGTCAGCTGGCCCAGCAGCTGGCGCGCCCGGCCTTCCATCGTCGACGTGCAGCGCACCAGCAGCTGGATGCGCACCAGCCCCTGGGAGGAGGCCAGGCGCCCGAGGGCCTTGGAGGCGTTGACCGGTTGGGGGCGCGGAGCCGGGATGAACGGCGGGCGCCGGGAGGAGGAGTCGAAGAGGCTGGCCAGCTGGAAGCGCCAGGAGTCCTGGATGTCGGCGGCGTCCGCCGCCGCGTGGCCGGCGGCCTTGCGGGCGCGCTTGCGCTCGGCTTCGCGCTCCTCGTGGACCAGGTGCCACTGGCGCAGCTTCACCTGCCAGCGCGGAATCCGCTGTACGTCGATCACGACCTCGGCCAGCTCCCCGAGCTCGGTACGCAGGTCGGAGACGGCGTCGATGACGGGCTGGAGCGGGTCCGGCTCCAGCGGCACCTCGCGCAGCGCCGCCGACGCCTTCCCCTTGAGGACGAACTCGGCGCGCACCGCATGCAGACGCTCCTCCTTCTTCTCCTTCTCCTTGTTCTTCTTGTCCTTGCGGGCGGCGCGGTCCTTCTTCCTGCGCTCCTTCTTCTCCGCCCGCTCCTTGCGCTCCTGCTCGGCGAACGGGTCTTCGGCGGCCGGGGCCTTGGCCACCGTGACCTCGCGGTACCGGCTGTCGCGCAGCAGGGTGGCGGCGTCGGTGTGGGCCTCCAGCGAGTACTCCAGCGGCGTGGTGCCGTCGGCGCGCAGCCGGATGCGGACCTGCTTGGAGGGCGCGGGCGCGAACCAGGGGCCCTTGCCGGCCGCGCGCAGGACGACGGCGGCCTGGCGCCAGATGTCCTCCGGGCTCGGGTCGAACCGGCGGGTGGGGGTGAGGATGTAGCGCTGGCGGCTGGCCAGGGTCTTCATGGCCAGGCGGTGGCGCACGACGGCGGCCGCGATCGCGAGCGGTGCCAGGGCCAGCACGATCAGCTCGCCGTTGGCGGAGAACCAGGCGGCGACCGAGCCGGCCCAGGACCACACTGCGACGGCGGCGTGCCCCAGGGTCTGCGGGAGGGAGTCGGAGTTCGCGCTCATCGCTGGGGTTCCCAGGTGTCGTTGACGCGGGTGAAGAAGAGGGTCGCCGGGCGGTGGTCTCCGTAGTCGCCCGTGGGGGAGGTGCCCACCCACAGCAGGTTGACGGCTGCCCGGTCCGCGGTGTCGCGGGAGGTGTGGGCGACCGCGGCCTGGACGCGGACCCCGGTGTAGAAGTACGGCCGGCTGGCGCCCACCGCGGTCGCCGGGAAGTAGGCGGGCCAGCGGTCGCGCCCGGTGCCGGTGGTCTCGGCGAGCCAGATGTCGCGTGCCAGGGCGGTCAGTTTGTCGGCCTCGGCCGGCGGGAGGTCGCTCGGGTATTGGGCGCTCAGGGCCGCCTGGATCGCCGGGTCCCCCTGCGGGCCGTCACCGGCGGCGGCGACCCCCGAGGGAACCGGGGCGGCGGACGGAGAGCCGGGGGAGGCCGGTGCCGCCGCCGTCGGCGAAGGGATGCGGGTCTCCGGGGAGGGGGTGGCCGGCGGCGGGCCGGCGACGGTCGCGGGGCCGGACGGCGTGGCCGCGGCGGCCGGAGGGTGGGCGGCGCCGTGGTGGCTGCTGCCGGGCACGACTAGGGCCAGGCCGATCGTCAGCAGGACGGCGGCGCCGAGAACGGGCAGCATAAACGGGCGATTTGATGTCATTTCAGATGATTTCTCTCACTTGAGGACACGGGCGCCGCCCGCGAAGTCGTAGTTCCAGACCGCTGCCTGTTTGACCGAATCGCCCGGTTTTGGGGCATTTAGCATTTGGCCGCCGCCTATGTAGAGGCCGACGTGGTAGATGCCCTCAGCGGGATTGCTGAAGAACACCATGTCGCCGGGCTTCAATGCGCCGACTCCGGCCGATGCCGGGATCCGCTGGCCGACGCCGGCCTGGTCGGCCGCCAGGCGGGGCAGGTTCACCCCGACTTTCGAGAAGACGTAGACCATCAGGCCCGAGCAGTCGAAGCCCTTCACCGTGCGGCCGTCCTGGCCGCCCTTGGTACAGCAGACCCCGGTGGTCGGGCCGGTGGCGTCGCCTCCGCCCCAGGAGTAGGGGACGCCGATCTGGCTGCGCGCCGCGTTGATGACGGTCTGGACCTGGTCGGAGGCATCGCCCGTCGGGGGCTGGGCGCCGCCCAGCTGCGTGTACTGGGTCATCCAGCGGATCACCTCGTCCACGTACGCCTGGGAGGCGTTGTAGGAGTAGATCGCGCTGCGCAGCTGCCCGGTGTCCGTCAGGTCCCGGCCGTTCCCGCACAGGTACAAGGCCGCGGCCATGGTTTCGTCGTCCGCGTTGTTCGGGTTCGCGCTGCCGTCCGGGCGCACCTTCGCGGCGTAGCCCGCGAACGTGGACGGCAGGAACTGCATCGGGCCGACGGCGGCGTCGTACTGGCTATTGCCGTCCCACCGGCCGCCGTCGGTGTCCTTGACGGCAGTCGTGTTGCCTCCGGCCCCGGACCCGTCCAGGATCGGGCCGATGATCGGAGGGGTGACCACGCCCGAGGCGTCGATCTGGTGCCCGGAGGCGTGGCCGCTCTCGACCTTGCCTATGCCGGCCAGCAGCTGCCAGGTCATGCCCTTGCAGGAAGGGGCCATCTGCGCCATCGCCCCGGCGGCGCGCACGTAGGCCTGCATCATGCGGGCGGGGATGTCGCTGACCGCGCCCACCGGCTTGCTGGAGCCGGGATCCTCGCCACCGAACATGGAGATGACGGTCAGGGCCGGCACGGCGACCACCATCAGGGCGCCCAGGCACCCGAGCCTGCGGAAGGCCTTTACCAGCTTCACAGCTCGGGCTCCCCGTCGAAGCCGTCGTCCGGGACGCTCCCGCCGCCCGCGCGGCCGTCGAGGTGACGGCGCATCCGCATCGCCTCCAGCAGGTCGCGGCCCGGGTCGCGGAACTGCGGGCTCACCCGGCGCAGCACCGAGGGGTCCATCGCCGGGTCCGGCTCGGCCGCCGAGGGCGTGGGCCGGATCTCGCCGCTCGTCCGGTCGATCCGCGCGGGTTCCCCGGGCTCGGGCGTGCTGCCCGGCTTCGTCCAATGCCAGCCCGACTCCGTGGGACTGGGCCCATAGGAGGTCACGTTGGGATCCGCGAGCAATTCCTCGTCGAACGTCCGGAGGCGGTCAACAGGCGTAGCGGGCCGGATCTCGCCGGTCGAGCGGTCGACGAGCATGCCGGGCTCGTCCTCGACCACGGCCAGCGGCTGCGGCGTGGGCACCACTCCTGGGCCGAGCGCCGACCACAGGTCGGCTGGGCCGTTGTCCACGTCGTCGGGGCGCACGATGACCCGGCCGTCGTCACGCAGACTGTCACCGCCCAGGGCCGACACGCTCGGCTCGGTCTCGTAGAAGGGGTACTCGGGGCCGCGGTCGCGGGCGTGCTCCCACACCTCGCCGTGCGCCGCGGTGCCCGCCCGGGAAGGCAGCGGACCGCTGGTGTCGGCGACCGATCCGATCGTGGCGTCGTAGGCGAGACGGGTGTTGTCGTAGGCGCTGCGGACGCCGTTGATCAGCTTGGGCCCGTAGGTCTGGCCCATCACGGCGGCCTGCATGTACTGGTGGCGGGCCGCGCCCTTGACGGTGTTGTAGGTCTCCTTCGTGCCGTTGGCGACCGCGCGGAAGCCCTGCTTCTCGTCCTTCCACCAGGCCTTGCCGACGGCGGAGTAGTGCCGCCACTGCTGGCCGGCGTGGTTCAGCAGGACCCCGCCCTTGCGGTGGAGCCTGGTGGCGGTGGCCGGCGCCCCGGCCGTGACGTCCCACCCGAACTTGCCCGCCTTGCCGGCCAGGATCGCCATCCGGCCGGCCCTCGTGTTGAGCAGCCGGTTGTGCAGGGCGTGGCCGATCGGAGTGGTTCCGTCCTTGGGCATCATGACGTGGCGTCCGGCCGTCGTCCCGCCGCGGCCCGGGCCGCCCTGACCGCCAGGCCCGTGCTGGCCGGCGTGCGGCCCGCTCGTGTACGGGAGCTCGCCACCGAGCGGCCCCTTCGTTCCCACCGGCTTCATGCGGCGGGCCAGCTTGTGCGGCGGCAGCGGATTACCGACCACCAGCTGGTGCGCGGCCCGGACGGGCAGCGCCAACGCCGCCATGCCCCGACGGACCTCTCCGGCCGCACCCGCGGCCATCACCCCGGCGCTCATCCTGCCCAGGCCCGGGTCGGCGAGCGCGGCCAGGCCTTCCCCGATGCGGGCCTTGCGCATCAGCGCCGACGAGACGCCCCCTCCGCCTCCGCCGAACAGGCCCAAGCCCGCGATGCCGCCGCTGCGCCCTCCCGAGTAGCCGCCCGCGCCGGGCGACAGGTTGCCCATGGCCTGCGACATGGCCAGGCCCAGGCCGGTGTTCTCGCCCATGAACAGCGTGCCGCCGATCTTCGCGAACCTCATGCGGTTGGCGAAGCGGTCCCCGAGCTGCCCGGCGGCGGCGAAGATCCGTCGGTGGAAGACCAGGACGACGACGGCGAAGCCGTCCAGGATCAGCAGGCGCTGGATCATCACGGTGTTCGCCGAGTTGGTGAGGATCCCGTTGGCGCCGAGGGTGAACAGGGGCAGCATCATCGAAACGGCGAGCTCGGTGACCACGCTGGTCAGGAACACGCCGATCCATTTCCACAAGGCGGCGCGGTTGCCGCCTGGCAGCATCGCCCAGACCCCGGCAGGGGCGGAGAGGGAGGCGGCGACGACGTCGGCGAACTGGGTGCCGATGTGCACCAGGGCCATGCCCAACACGACGATCGCCACGATCAGGACGGCCAGCAGTATCAGGGCCACGCCGCCGACCTTGTCCCAGTCGGAGTTGACCGCGTAGTTGTAGACGTCCTTGCCCTCCTGGCCGTGCTTGTCCTTCAGCTCGTCCTTGAGTGCTGCGTAGCCGGCGCTGCCGTGGTCGCAGATCGCGTCCTTACCCGGCAGGTCGATCACGTCGTCGCAGTTGCCCTTGCGGTTCAGCTGGCCGTGGATGTAGCGGTTGTGCACGTCGGCCAGCCAGCTGTCCTTGGCCGGGATCTGCCCGTACTGGAGCAGCTCGAACGGCTGCACCACCAGCGTGCGGGTCAACATCATGCGCATCGGGCACGACGGGTCGTCCTTGTCCTTGTCCGACGTGCACCCCGGATCAGGGCCGTTGACGTTGGTCACGATCTGGCCGGCCTCGTGGGCTGCCTGCTGTGCCTGCACGAGCGGGCCCTGCTCGCCGAGGATCGCCCGCGGGGTGAACATCGGCAGCATGACCGTCGCCGACAGGAGCAGAGTGATCGCCATCTCGCCGGCGCCGCGGCCGACCTTCCCGCGCATGATCAGCAGCGCCCCGAACGCGACCCCGCCTGCCAGGAACAGGTCGTACAGGTTCAGGTCGTTGGCGGTGACCACGTACAGCTTGTAGTTGATCACGTGAGCGGTGTCGATGAGGGTGCTGACGATCGGGAAGTTCCAGATCCACCCGACGATCCAGCACATGAGACCCACGGCGAGCCGCACGAGGGCGAACCCGCCGCCGATCAGCAGGTTGCACACGTGGCTGCGGATGTCGGTGGTGCCGCCCGGGTCCGACTTCAGGTCGTAGTTGTCGAGCGGCGCGCCCTCGCTGCTCATCACGTTGAGCGGCGCCAGAATCCCGCCGCGCTCGTTGTCGGCGGCGAAGGCCGCCTGCTCGCCGGCGGCCAGGAACAGGTAGGTCATGCCGAGGGTGAGCAGCACGGTGCGCCGGCCCGGCCAGTACATGGCCGCGATCGAGCGGATCTTGCGCCAGCGGCTCCCGGCCGCGCGGGCCTTGGGCGCGAGCCGGGCGGCGAGCCGGCTCAGCTTCTTCGGGATGGGGAGGCGGGTCATCGCAGTGCCACCTTCTTCGGCTGCTCGGCCTGGCCGGCGGCCTGGCGCTTGGTGACGGGGGTGGTGAAGATCGCGTCGTACTTCGGGAGGTTGGGGATGATCACCTGGATCCGGCCGATCCGGCCGCGGGTGTCGCGCAGGAGCATCTCCCCGGCCCGGTTGACGTGGCCGTGCGGCGACAGGCCGGTGACGAGCTGGATCAGCTCCTCGTCGTCGCCGGGCAGGCCCAGGAACTCAAGGCCCCGGCGGGCCATCGCGTCGTCGGTGGTGCGGGCGAGGATCCGCTGCACGATCAGGCCGCGGATCGTCTCGTCGCCCAGGTCGAGGGCGTCGTGGCCACCGGCGGCGAAGCCGGCGTTGTGCTTGCGCCCGTCGTGCGCGAGCTCGTTGATCAGCGCGCTTCCCTCGGCGGAGGAGGTCAGCCAGTACACCTCGTCGAAGATCACGGCCGCGAACTGCGAACGGTCGGAGAAGGCGATGTGCCTGCTGATCGCGGCGATGAGGTAGAGCACGGCGCGGCCGATCAGGGCCTCCAGCGGCTGGGTACGCAGCACCTCGGGCCGGCCGAGCGCCTCCTTCGGAGGGAGCGTCAGTCCGTTGGTGGTGAAGACCACCAGGTCGGCGGTCAGCGAGGACATCGACAGCGCGGGCAGCGCAGGGTCGAAGACCATGCGGGCCAGCCGCTGGTCGGCGACCGTCGCCAGCAGGTCCAGGACGTCGGCGGCGGCCTCGCCGCGGTTGCCGCCCTCGGTCGCGATCTGCCGCAACTCCTCCAGGACCAGGCCCATGTGCGGGCGCGCCGCCGCGGCCGCCGCCTTGACGGCCCGGCTCAGCACCGCGCCGCCCGGCGACATCGCCTCCATCTGCGTCTGGAGGAGCAGGTAGGAGAGGGCCGCCGCCTCCCCCTGGGCGGACGGCAGCACCCGCAGCGGGTCGATGCTGATCTCGGCGTCGGCGGCGTCGATGACCTGGTGGCGGCCCGGCGCGGTCGCACGGGCGTGGTGGGCGTACTCGCGGTGGTTGGTTCGGTCGATCACGATGGCCCGGTGACCGCGGTCGATCAGGTCCGTCGTGATCTTCTTCAGCAGCACCGACTTCCCGGACCCCAGGTCCCCGAGCACCGCCAGCGAGGCCGCGATGTTGGCCGCCGGAGCGGATGCCAGATCGAGGAAGACCGGGCGCACCGTCTGCGCGTCCAGCGACCGGCCGATCATCGGGCCCGTCTCGTCCCCGACCTCACCGACCGTCAGCGGGCCGGTCATAGCCCAGTCCTCGCTGAGTTGGAACTGGGTGCACTCGCGCGCCCGCAGCGCTGGCGCCGCGCCTGGCAGGCCGAACTGGAACAACCTCACCTGGCCGCCGCGCGGGCGGATCGCCCGGTAGTCCGCCCCGCCCAGACGCGCCTTCAGGTCCCGGGCCCAGTCGTCGCACTCCTGGGCCGTACGCCCCCACACCGTGAACACCGTGCGGGACTGCACCTCCAGCTCGACGCTGGTGCGCCCCAGACGCGCCTCCTGCTCGCCCAGGATCTCCGCCGCCCCGTACAGGCTGTCCGGCGTGCCGGTCGGGTGCGCGGCCCACTGGTCCGCCTGGTCGGACAGCTCCGCCTTCTTCTTGGCGATCGCCCGCTTCGCCTTCGCGCTGTCCACCAAGGTCAGGTCGACGACGGCGTCGACCGGGTATTCCAGCAGCTCCAGCTGCGCGAGGATGTCGGCCGAACCCTCGGCGACGGCCTCGGGGATCTCCTCCAGAGCAAGGCCGGCCTGGTAGCCGACCCCTTCTTCCGTCTCCACCTGGAGCCACAGCTTGGACAGGGCGCCACCGTCGAACCGCGAGGAGAACCAGCTGCGCAGGCCCTGCGGCTCCTCCCGGCGGGCACCGGCCTCCTGGCCGCCCTCCAGCAGCCGGGCCTGACCCAGGCTCGCGTAGCCGGGGCTGCGCAGGTGCGCGCCGACGATCTTCCCCTCCCAGCGGCGGCCGTTCTCCGCCTCCGTGAGGAGCGGCTCCTTCTGCCCGCGGTGGACGGCGTGCTGATGCATCCACACGATCTCGGCCGCCCGGGCCGGGCGGATCTGGAGCCCGCCGCCGAAGCCGGCCTCGACCTGACGGGCCACCCCACGGAACAGCTGCACCTCGCTCACCGGCACCGGGGCGGCCGGAAGACCGGCCTGCTCGCCGAAGGACGCCCACAAGGAGCCGCTGGCCTGGGTCAGCTGGGCCGCCCGGCCGGGTGCCTGGAGCGGCAGCGCCAGCCACAGGGTGCGCCGGTGCATCGGAAAGTCCTCCAGCATGAAGGCGGCGGCCGCCGCGCTCTCCCGGGTGCCGGGGTTCGCCTCCAGGTCGACGTCGGCGGCGATCCGCTCGGCGACCTCGCGGGGCTCGACCCGGGCGCACAGGCTGTAGAGGCGGACGGTGCCGGACAGCGAGCGCACGAGGGAGGTGACCCGGCGCAGCACGTCCTGGCGCTCAAGGTCGGAGGCGTAGCGGGAACCGATCGGCGTCACGCGCCAGACGGCCCAGACGGTGCCGGTGGTGGACCACAGCAGGTGGCCGGAGATGTGGCGGATTGCGACCCTCACGTCGGGTCTCCCTTCTGGGCGGTGATGACGGCGGCGGCCGCGAGCATCTGCTGGAGCGGGGTGAGTGCCGGGCCCGCGGCCCGGGCGGCAGCCGGCTGAGGAGCGGCGGGCCGCGGAACGGCGGGTTGGGAAGGAGGAGCCGGGACCGGTTCGCGCGGCTCGAAGAGACTGAGGAGGGGCACCGGCCGCTCGTCCGCCTCCGGCACGTCGGCCAGGTCGTCGGCCGCGGCGAAGTCGTCATCGGCGACGCCGTCCTCGAAGGTGAAGCCCCCACGGGCCAGCAGCACCGGACGGGCCGGGCGCACCGCGCGCCCGCCGATCTGCCCGTTGCGGGGGGAGACCACCAGCGACAGGGCGTCCGCCGCGACGAGGAACGGGCTGCGGCCCGCGATCCGTGAGTGCCGCGCGGCCCAGACCGCCACCGCCCACGCCGCCACCGGCAGCGGGCCCAGGTACGGCGCCCACCAGGTCGCCGTCTTGATCAGCGCGACCGCCCCGACCGCCGCCACCACCAGCTGCGGCGGCGTGTACGGCCCGAGGGGGATCCTCCAATCGCCGATCTTGCCGAGCACCCACGGGTGCCTGCGGGCCTTGGTGTAGGAGCGGCCGATCCGGGGACGCGCGGCGCTGCTCACAGCAGGCCCGGCTTGCCCAGCTGGCCGGTGAACGCGCCGGTGGGCACCTCACGCGGCAGCTCGCCAGCACCCTGGATCGGCGCGGTGCTGGCCGGCTTGTTCTCCTGCACCTCGGTCTTGAACATGTCGGAGAACGCGATGCGGTTGGCGAACAGGGACCAGCAGATCACCAGCCCGATCGCGCCGCCGATCGCGGCCTTGATGCTCATCTTTCGGACGGCGTGGGTGATCACGATCGCCGTCAGACCGATCATCAGCCCGCTGGCGACCCACCCCATCAGGGTCGAGGCCCAGGAGTTGCCGAAGTTCTGCAAGGGGCCGGCAAGCTGCATCATCACCGCGCTCCGTTCGTGGGAGAGGGGACCGGCGACGGCATGCCGCTCGCACCGGTCGAGGAAGAAGAGGAAGAAGAAGCGGGGGAGAGGGGAAGCGGGGCGACCGCGGAGACCTCCCACCGCCCGGCCCGGGCCGTCAGCCGCAGCGGATAGCTCAGCGGCCACAGGCCGTTCGCGTCCTCCGCCTGAACGACCGCCTGCGCCTCCAGCACCGTCCCGTCGGCCGGCGCCACCGGGACCGTGCCGGTCGCCGAGAGCGTCTGGAGGGTGACCTTCGTGTAGGCCGACCCCGGCGCGGGGATCCTCGCGCCCGGCGACAGGTAGCGGGAGCTGTCGCCCACCCCGGTCAGGTACGCGGACAGGTAGCCGGCCACCGTGTCCCGCAGCGGCCCGTCGCCCACCTGCGACCCGTAGGCCGGCACCGCCGGGTCGGGGTCCGACAGCGAGGCGGGAGCAGCAACCTGGGCGGGGGCGGCGGTGACGGCGAACGCGTCCGGCGCGCCGCCCGACCCCGGAGCCCGGGTCATCGACACCTGGACCGCGAAGTAGCGCACGCCCACCGAGCCGCTCTGCGCAACGCCCGCCGACGTCGCCGAACTCTGCGCAGAAGGCTGCGCAACGCCTTGCGCAGAGGGCTGCGCACTGCTCTGCGCAGCGGCCGGCGGAACGGTGACCGTGGCCGCCACGGTCACCAGCCAGGTGCGCCCGCCCATCGGCTGGCTGCGCACGGCGACCACCTTGTCGACCGCCACCTGCGCAGAGGTCTTCGGCTTCGGCAGGTCGACGCCTGGGGCCAGGATGCGCAGCGCATCGGAGGTGGAGCTGTCGGCCGAGCTGCGCAGCCACAGGTCGACGAACGACTCGGCATAGCCGGTCGGGGGCGCGATCACCGACGGGGCGGCCGCGGCCGCTGGCGCCGTGGCGCCGGTGGCGGTGGTGGCGACGAGGGCCACCGCCAGGGCCAGCGGGGCGCAGGCCAGCGCCGTCCAGATACCGGCGCGCAGGACCAGCGTGCGGGCCCGGGCCCGGCGGAGTTCACCCCCGCCGGCGATCGGGGAGGAGTCCGGCGCTCGGTCGCGCCGGGTGGACAGAGGACTCACGAAAGGCTCCTAAGAGGTCGTCAGCGGATCAGCTGCGACCGAGGAAACCCCGCGACGTTTGGTGAAAACCTTGGTGGGCGACGCCCGTGCGGTAACACCTGCACAACGGCCGTCACCAATGCTTTGACCTGCGGCTTTGTAGGCATCCAAGGAATCCTTGGTGGCCCGGGCGGATACCTTGGTGGGCCGTCAGGGCAGATCTGCGCCAACCTTGGTGAGGCCGTGCCGGGGCCCGCGCGAAACCTTGGTGGCCGGGGGCCTCGCCGCGGGATTCCTTGGTGGCGGCCCGGGCGGCGGCCACCAACATTGGTGGCTGGCTCCCGGGCCCGGTACTGAACCTTGGTGATGGGGCGGGCGCCGGGCCCGCCAACCTTGGTGCCCTGCCCGGCAGGCTGTCCGGACCTTGGTGGCGTTCCTTCGGGACGGTGGGCCGGCGGAGCGGCGGACCCGAGGGGAGGGCTCCGGCGGTCCGGCTAGGACCACCCCGTTGCGGCACGACGGCCCACCCCCGGGGAAGGGCGGCCGGCGGACTGGCGGCCGGACGGGGGTGAGCGAGGCGTTGCCACCAGACCGCGGCCGGCTCTGGCGCCCGCTCCCTTGCGCAAGATCATCCGGCTGGCTGCGCGGGCTCCGCTCTGCGCATGCGCAACGCCCCGGACCTTGCGCATGCGCAGAGCCGACCGCCGTTGCGCAAGGGCCGCCGGCCCGCCCGGCCGGGGGCCGTCTGTCCTGTGACAGCGAAGTTGGACCGATTGCCACTGAAGTTGGACCAATGGCCGTTTGTGACAGTGAAGATGGATCGCCACAGGTCAAGAGGACCAGCAAGCACCACCTCGACCAGGACGACGCCGCACCGGTCAACGCCACAGGCCGGCGAAGGAGAATCGGCAGCACCGGCGGCACGAGGACCGAATGAGCAGGTGAACCGTGCACCCGGCCACCAGATCCTGCTCGCGGTGTGGGAGGTCGCCGACACCGGCCACGCCTTCTACCGGGTCATCGACCTCCAGTACCCATAGAACAACCTGGCCGCGACCGTGTGCCGGCTCCGCCACAACGGCAGGACCGGCACACCCCGTTCGCCCGCCCGTGACGCCCGCGATCCGTCCGTCTCCGCAAGCGCCCCGGAAGCGGACGGCGGCTGGCTCACCTCACCGAAGATTCTCCAGTACCGGCCCGAAATCCTCGCTGGTTGCGTCACTGGCACCGGAATCGCCCTCGGCGACTCGACGCTGCCTTGAGAAGCCGAAGTCGGCAGGTATGTGTGGTGCGAGCGACGCCGCACCCGTGCGGACACGGGTGCGGCTCGGTGTCGTGCATCGGCGGTGTTACCAGGCGACGACGATCAGTCCGCCGCCGCCGTTCTGGCCAGCGTCCGCCGCGTTGCTGGTGTATCCGGCCTTGCTGCCGCCCTGGCCCGCATCGACGCCGCCGGAGCCGCCTCGGGCGCCGACCGTTCCGTCACCGCCTCGGCCGCCGGCCCCGGTGCCCACCGGGACGGTGTAGGTATCGCCGCCGGGAAGACTGGCTTGGGTCGGCGCCGTCACCGGGGCTCCTGAGCCGCCGACGCCATGCCTGCCGCCGTAGGTACCCACCCTGTCGGTGCCGTTGTGGGCGACGGCATTAGTGCCCAGGCTGCCCGGGCTGCCATCGGCTCCCTTGACGTTGGCCTTGTCGTCGCACGTCGGGTGGATCGGGTACACCACGGCGCCCTTGCCGCCGTCGGCCTGGAGCGTGGAGGCGGTCCCGCCGGCTGCGCCGCCCTCGCTGCCGCCGCTGCCGCCTGTTCCGGAGCGGCCACGCTGCCCCACACCGGCTCCGCTGACCTCGCCCTGCACTTCCTCCCAAGGGCCGCCCACGAGAGCGATATTCAGGCTCACCTTGGACCCGCTGGGCGCACCGTCCTGGCCATCGTTGCCGTGCCGGCCGGTCTTGCCGTCGCCGCCAACGACATTGGTGCCGCCTGCGCCGCCGTGTGCCTGTGCGCCGCCGGCCCCACCGTGTCCGGCGGCGCCGGCCTTGAGGGTGAGGGTGATCGGTTTGTTGTTGGTGGCGGTGAAGTGGCAGACCATGTAGCCGCCGCTTCCTCCGCCGCCCGCTGCGCCGCCCCCGGCGCCGCCCGCGCCCCCAGCGCCCGGGTCGTCCCTACCCGACGACCTGAACTTGTTGCCTTCGCCGCCTCCGCCTCCGGCCCCGGAGGCTCCGCCGCCGCCCCCGCTGCCTCCGCCCCAGACGTAGACGGTGATTTCCTTGACCCCGGAGGGCGAAGTCCATTTCTCTGAGCTTGCGGAGGCGGTGATCACCTTGTGGCCGTGGGTGGGTTCATCGGCGGGAGCGGCCCACGCTGCGGGGCCGGTGAGGCTGAGGGCGAGGGCGCAGCCAAGGGGCGGCAATAGCTTCCGTGAAATGGTCATGGCCACGATCGTCGGCGCGTGACTTTGAAGATGCCAGCGAGAATTCAACGACCAACTCGAACGAGTGACGATATTTCGGGCACAGGGACTTCAAGAAGAAACACCCTGACAGGCCGAAGTCAGTAAGCGGCGGCCGTCGCCCGCGTCAACTCCCCGAGGCGGACGCCCTTCCTGGTCCGGGCCGCCGCAGAGGGCTGGCCCTCTTGATCTGCGGCGATCCATCTTCACTGTCACAAACGGCCGTTGGTCCAACTTCGGTGGCAATCGGTCCAACTTCGCTGTCACAGGTCACCGTCGACGGCCACCAAGGTCCGCCGCGATTCCTTGATCAGCACAGTTGTAGAGCCGTTACCTCACGAGCCCTCAGCACCAAGGAGTGCACCAACGGTCGCGGGATTACCTCTGGCATCGAACCCGCGCGACCCCAGGAGCCCCACGATGCCGCCGCACCTCGACCTCGACCTGCTGCTCGCCCTCGGGGCCGTCCTCCTCCCGATCGCCCTCGTCGGCCTCGACCGCCTGCCGCGCCCAGGTCACCGTGCGCGCCCGGAGCAGCCGGAACCCGGGCACGGTCCCGAGCCGTCGGCTCCCGCACCCGTACTCCCGCGGCCCGAGCACCCGCCGGTGCCTCCGCAGTGGTACCGCAACGAGTACGTCGCAGCACGTGCGGCCCTCGGCGAGGGACGCACGATCATCGCGCGGATCTGGATCTCCGACCTCATCGACGACTGCCTGCTGACCTTCGGCGAGGAGCACCCCTACACCCGGTGGGCCTGGGAACTGCTGGCAGAGATCACCCGCACCGCGATCGCCAACCTCGACCACTACGGCCCGACGATGGACCCCCACGGCAGCGCCGACCTCTTCGGCACCGTCCTCTTCCCCAAGGGCAGCCCCTACACCGTGGTCCGCGACGGCGACGTGACCAGCGTCTACCGCACCGCCGGAGCCACCCGGTGACCGACCTCCTCACGTGGCTGTCCACCGGGGCGGACGGCACCCTCGCGTGCAACGGCCTGGACTACATCGAGTTCGACGTCCGGATCGCCCGCGACCCCTCCTGCCCCTCGACCAGCAGGGCCGCCTACATGGCCCTGGCCGCCTTCGCCGACATGGAGCACCACGTCACGCTCACCGCCGAGGCCGTGGCCGGCTGGTCCCGCGAGGTCCGCCAGGCCCTGCTGCCCTACCGCAAGACGATCGCCGCATGCATGGGCCGCAGCGCCAACACCTTCGACCGCGCCGCCGACGACCTGGTCCAGCGCGAGGTCCTGATCGTGACGCCCCAGCAGGACCCCAACCACCCGGGCGCCGCCGATGCCAACCTCTACCGACTCGTCGACCGCGAGCGCTGGGCCCGCCAGGTCCTGGAACGCGCCGCCAACCCGGCGCCCACCCTCCCCTTGCTCGGCGCCGACGGCCGGCCGGTCCCCCGAGTCCTGCGCACCCCCGGCATCGACTTCATCAAGCTCGACGCCCGCATCGTGACCTTCGGCGGCCGCTCCCCGAACTACAAGAGCGTCTACGCCGCCATCGCCACCTTCGTGAACCTGAACAGCCGCGCCGTCACCGAACGCCCGCCGACCATCCGCGAACTCATGGCCTGCACCGGCCTGGGCCGAACCGCCGTCACCGACGCCCTCGCCCAGCTGCGCGCCGACGGCGTCCTCCTGATGAAGGACCAGTACGCTCCCAAGCTCGAAGGCGGCGGCCGCCTCGCCTCCAGCTACGCCCTCCTGGACGGCCGGCTGTGGCGGGCCCGCGCCGCTGCCCGGGAAGAACGGGAGATCGCCCAGTTCACCGGGGGGTCTACCCACCAGCCGGACATGGGGGGTCTACCCACCACGCGGATGGGGGTCTACCCACCAGCCGGACAGGGGTCTACCCACCACGCGGACATCATTAAGAGAAGTAGTGAGAACCGTCGCGGCGAGCCCCTCCCGGACGCCCGAAGGGCTTCTACAGGTGGTAAGGCGCGCGAGCCGCGCGCGGCCCGCGCCGCCAAGCCGGCCGCCCAGGTCGGCTCCGCCGACGACCGGACCAAGAAGCCCCGCACCAAGACCATCCGCACCACACCCTCGCGCCCCGTCCCCGGAGAAGAGGTTGTCTTCGCGGCCATCGACGCCCTCGGCGTGAGCAAGCACCCTGCCCTGCGGGTGCCCCCGCTGCGCCGGGCGGTCCGGGACCTGCTGTCGGCCGGCCGCACGACCGACCACGCGCTCGCCCGGATCGATGCGGGCTGGTGGAAGGCCGGCGTGCCCGAGCGGATCGCCAAGGGCGAGATCCGCGGCCCTGTCGGCTACCTGGCCACCATCCTGAGCCGGCAGGACTGCGAGATGGCGGACTGCGAGCGCGGGCTTCTGCTCGGCTCGGGTGAGGAGTGCCGGGCCTGCGGACTGCGGGCGGCGGAGCGGGCGGCCGACCGGGCCCGCCACCACCTGGAGGAGCAGACCCCCGACCTGGACACCGCGGGTGAGGGCTCCGGGAACCGCGAGCCGGCCTCCCGGGAGGATGAAGGCAGCGCCGGGCCGGTGACCTGGCGGTGTCAGGCGCCCGGGCCGGATGGATTCGGAGCAGGGGTCTGCGGGCGGCCGGGCCGCGGAACGCCACCGCCGCTGCCGATGTGCCCCGACTGCTTGAGCGATCTTCACCGGGCGCTCGCGCGCTGAGCCCAGGTCAGGCCTTCGCCGGCTCGCCGCCGGAGGCCTGGCCCAGGGCGGGGCCTCCGGCCCTGTCCGGTGCGGATATGCCGATGCCCTCCCCGAGTGGGGAGGGCATCGGCATGTGGCGGGGGCGAAGGGTCCGGTCGGGGTCGCGCGGCGTCCCGGCCCTGGCCGCCGAGGTTCAGGTGGAACCCCGGTGCCCGGCGTCGTCCCGGGCACCGCGGGCAGCCCGCAGGACTTCGCTCCACGGGGCAGGGCCCCGGGAGAGCAACAGCCGGACGGCGGCCGCCACCGCGTGGACGTCCTCGACCAGGTCCTGCGCGAGGTCCGACGTCCCGTCGGGGGAGGTGATGATGACCCGGCCGGGCAGGAAGTAGCCGCCGCCGGAGGTGATGTCCAGACCGCGCCAGACACAGGCGGTGGTGGCGATCAGGTTGTCGGCAAGCCGTTGGTTCTGCCCGGAGCCGTGGATGTGCATCAGGGCCCGGCGGTGGTAGTAGGCAGGCTCAGGCGTACCGGACAGCCGGGTGACGATCGAGCGGTCGCGGGTCGCGCGGTCGTCGGGCAGGGCGATGGTCTCCACGCTGCCGTCGGGGTCGATCAGCACGGCCAGGGGCACGGGGTTCCTCCAGGGGTGATGGCGGTTCGGTTGACGGTGTCACAGGTCCATCCAGCCGCAGGCAGGCCGGCCGGGGTCGGTGAGCGACACCCAGGCGGGCGCCGACGGGCTGAGGTCGGGCCGGTCCTCGGTAGGGGAGATCTCCTCCAGCAGCGCGGCGCCGGCCTTCACCTCCTGGAGCATCTCGACGACCCGGCGGCTGCCGCCCGCCGCGGCCTGAAGGTCCTCGATGCGGTTGAGCATGGTGGTCCGGGAACCGCCGGCGAAGACGAACAGCAGCCGGGGGAACTTGCGGTAGTACTCGGTCCACACCGGCTCGGCCTGGCTGCTCTCGATCGTGGGCCGCCGCCCGCCGCCCTGGAAGGGCCGCAGCTGCCAGAAACGGGCGTACGCGGTCAGCTTGCCGGTCAGCTTCTCGCTGCCGTACGTCGCGCGGTCGACCTCGACGAAGGCCCGCAGGTGCACCCGCCCGTCCGCCCGGTTGGCCGTGTAGCGCATGAGCGCGTCCGCCCGCACCGCATCGGTCCTGCGCTCCGACAGGCGGTGCATCGTCTCAGGCGCCCAGTCGAGCGGGCCGTAGTCGTCGCCCCGCCGGCGGGCGTCCGCCAGGAAGGCGAGGTGGGTGGCCAGTACTGCCTGGGAGTGCGGGAGCAGCATCCGCGCCGCGACGTCGGCCAGGTTCTGGAGCGGGCTGGTGCGGTCGCTGACCTCGGGCATCTCGGCCGCCACTGCGCGGCCCCTGTCGGTGAGGTAATGCAGCAGCGCCCGGCGCGGCTGGCGCAGCGTCACCGACTCCACCAGCTCGTCCTTGCGCAGCATCCGCAGCTGGTGGCGGACGTAGCTGATGTCCTTGTCGGGGCAGAGCATCTGGTGCAGCTGGGTGGTGGTCGCGGAGCGGTGCTGGTAGAGCGCCGCCAGGGCCATGTAGGCCAGGGAGCTGGGAGCGGAGGTCGGGTTCACCAAGATCCTCTTCGGGAGTTGCCGGCGGAACACGCCACTCAACCCCGCGAACCTTGGCGGAACCCTTGGTGGCCACGGCGTCCACGGGGACGAGTCCGTAACGCCCGCCACCAAGGTTTCCGCCAAGGCGTCGCATCGCGCCGCCAAGGAATCCCGAAGGTCTCCAAGGAATCCTCGCTGCGCACCTCTGACCTGCGCAGACAAGGCCACCAACCTACGGCTGCTGCGGTGCCGATGCCTCGCGCAGGTACTTGCCGGCCGTGATCGGGGTGAGCCCCAGCACCGCCGCCAGCTCGTCCGCCGTGAGGTCCGGGTTCTTCTTCAGCAGCTTCTTCGTGCGCTCCAGCCGCTCCTGCGCCTCCTGGCGCTTGGTCGGTCCGGTCGGCTCGTTCGGGTCCCGCCGGTAGGCGGCCGCGGTCTCGGGCGTCACCCCGAGGTGCTCGGCCAGGTCCTCGTCGGTGAGGTCCGGGTTCTCCTGGAGGAGCTTCGCGGCCTGGGCCCGTCGCTCGCTGGCCTTGTCCTCGGGACGGGCGTCCTGGCGGCCCAGCTCGTTGAGGTGCCGGTTGGCCGTGCTGTGCCCGATGCCCAGGCGCCGGGCGACCTCGGCGCCACTGATGCCCGGGTTGGCCTCCGCCAGCTCGCGGACCGCGTCGCGCAGGCTCGTCGACGCCTCCCCGTCGGAGGAGCCGGGGCCGGCGACCTCCTGAAGGTAGCGGAACGCGGTGCGCACGTGGATCCCGACAGCGTCCGCGATCTCGGCGACCGTCATGTCCTGGTTCTGCTCGTACAGGGCGATCACCTGCGTGCGCCGTTCCTCGCTCAAGGCGACCGCCTTGCGCATGGCCTCGGAGCGAGGCGTCCAGCTGCTGCTCTTGCTGCCGGCCGGGCGGTGGAAGCCGGCGTTGTACCCGCGCTCCTTGCGCTCCTCGTTCCAGCGCTCGATCGTCGCCCGGAACCAGAAGTCCACGCCGTAGAAGGTGCGGTCCGGGTCCGGCAGGCTGGTGACCTTGGTCCTGGCGTAGTAGGACTCCCAGGTCTTGGGAGTCGGCCGGCGGTCCTTCGGCACCGCCATCCGTGCCTCCGTCAGGGTGAGGAGCTCGTGACCGCTGACCCAGTCCTGGAGGTCCTGCTGGGTCATGGAGTCGAGCTCGTCGGCCTCCAGGTCGACGATCGTGCCGTCGTCGGCCTCCGCTTCGAGCCAGCTGCGGATCAGGCCGCGCAACTCGTACTCGGTGTAGGTGCTGTAGTCCGGCAGGCTCGGAATGGTCTCCAGCGTCCCCGGCTCGGGAGCCTTCCTCTTGCCCTTCAGCTTCTGAAAGTTGCGGGCGAGCACCTCGGCCTGCTCCAGGTCGTAGAGCTCCTTGGCCCCCTGGCCGCCGGCCACTCTGTCGAGCTGCTTGAAGGCGCCCTTGTTGCGCAGCGAGTTGACGTTCCAGCCGGCTTTGTCTGCCAGGTCCTCGCGGTCGATGACCCGGCGTCCGATCATGATCATGGGTGTCCTCCTGAAGGACTGGGTTGAGTTTCGGGCGACCGCCCGTAGTGACAGGATTATGTATACCATGAATCCAGCATTGAAACAAGTTTGGTGTCCACCCCGGTATGCGCGGCGCGTCGCCGGACGTCACGCCGGCCGGGCCGCCGGCTCCGGCGACCGTGCGGCATCCGGACGGGAGGGAAGCCACGAGGGCGCCCTGTCGCGGCATGCCGGCGCCGGCCGGGCGCGAGGCGATCTCAAGGCCCGAGCCCACACCGCGGCCCAAGGCCGGGCGGTGCTGAAACAGCTCCGCCCGGCTGCGCGAACGGCCGCTAGGCGGCAAGATCGAGGCTCACCCCCCGGACCTTGAAGGTCACCAGGCTGCGGGGGACCGGCTGCTCCTTGGAGCGGTAGATCTGCATCTCCAGCCGACCCGCGACGACCACGCGGCGGCCTACCGACAGATCGTCGGCCGCAGCTGACGCCGCCTCGCCCCGCAAGGTGCAGCGCAGCTGTGCAGGCAGCTCCACACCACTTGTCCCGGCGCGGCCCTGGTCGTGCTCGACGGCGAACAGGACTACGGTCTCCCCTGTGTCGGCGTTGGTGCGCGAGTCGATCTGTGCGATCCGGCCGGTGAAGGTCTCCAGGCGCTCCGGCACGGGGTCGAGCTGCTCGAACCTGGACGTGCCGGGCTCGTGGCCGGGCGGAACGTGCAGGGCCGCTCGCGCCCTGCGGGCCCCTTCGCTGTTGATCCTCCCCTTCAACTGCCCGTGGACCGCCCGAACCTCGGTCAGCAGCGCGTCCGCCTCGTCGCGCCGCTGCGCGGTCTCCGCCTCGTCGTCACGTGCCGCCCGCGAACACAGGTGGGAGTGCGCGCCCTCGATCTCCTCCAGCGCGATGCCCACGGCAGCCGCTGCGCCGGGGCGCAGCCGCTTGCGGGAGAACCCCCACTTGCCGTCCTCGGACTCCAGCACCACCAGCGACTCGGCGGGCCAGCCGGTCTCGTCCAGCGGGCCGAGCAGGACGTCGAGCTGGCAGGTCACCCGGGTGTCGTGCAGCGGCTGCCACGGATACCAGGCCCAGGGAGTGCGCGCGCGCAGGAACTCGTAGGCGCCCTCGCCGGTCGGGTCCTGGCCGGAGCTGTGCAGGTGGCCGACGTAGGCCGCCAGGTGCGCCAGCTCCCAGCCGATGGCGTCGAGGTGCGGTGTGGGCACGGACATGGTCAGCTCGGCGACTGCGCCCTTGCGCTCGGAGATCCGCAGGTGCAGGACCAGCAGGTCGTTCGAGGTGTCCCGCTGCTTCTGGGCCGGGTGCACCGTGCTGGTGGTGGGAGTGGGCATGGCTGCCTCCTTGCCTGTGCGAGGTTCGATCGGCATCCGGGAGCCACCCGAATGACATTGAAAAGACTACCATGAAAAGTGCATGGAGTGAGGGTCTGGCGGCCCGTCAGGGCAGCTCCCGTCGGGGCCGCCGACCAGTCGGTCAAAGAGTGATCACCGGCAGCAGGGCGCGGGGCGGGGCGGACAGCGCGAGCTCGGGAAGCCGCCGCGGCTCCTGCTTCAAGGCCCAGCGAAGCCGCTTCATCATCCGCGCGAAGTCGGGGCCCTCGTCCTCGATCACCACGCCGGGCCTCGGGGCGCCGGGCTCCCT
Source organism: Kitasatospora sp. NPDC048296 (assembly GCF_043201815.1). Taxonomy (NCBI): domain Bacteria; kingdom Bacillati; phylum Actinomycetota; class Actinomycetes; order Kitasatosporales; family Streptomycetaceae; genus Kitasatospora; species Kitasatospora sp. NPDC048296. Next base: position 10,513 of record NZ_JBICZB010000039.1, on the reverse strand, counting down.
CGACAACGCGATCAGCTCCGCCATGCTGATGTCGGGCCGGAAGCTGTCCCCGCGGACCTGCTCGACCAGGGCGGTCGCCTCGGCGATCCGAGGCCGCCGCAACACGCCCAGCAGACTGTCGCGCCGGCTCGCCAGGAAGCAGCTGGAACACGAGCACCGGCTCGACCCCAGCCAGTCACAGGCCCCCGGCTCCGAGTCGTAGCACCAGTGCCACTCGTAGCCCTGCTCCGCATGGAGTTCGCGCACCTGCGCCTTCGTCCACGCCTTCGCCGGCAACCACTCGTCCACGTGCCGCGACGTGTTCGACTTGACGGTGCGATAGGCCGGGCGCTGCGCCCGGCTGGCCGACTCCTCGCCGCGCAGCCCCAGCACCTTGAGCACCCGCACCGGCCGGCCCAGCAACGGCCGCAGCCGCCGGACCTCCGGAGTGTGCGAGGTCTCCTCCAGCTGCTCCTTGAAGCCCTTCGTGCAGTAACGAGTGTTGAGCCGCATGAAGCGCCCGTACAGCGCGGTGTAGGTCAGCAGGTCGTACGGCTCCTGGCCGCCGGCGCCGTCGTCGCGCATTTTCGCGAGCTCCAGGTGCCGCGAACGCGGAACCCCGGACTCGCGGCTCTGCCGGGCCGCCAGCTCGGCGACGCTGGCATGCCGGCGGCCGCGCACGGTGACCGACGGCCATTCCATCGGGCCCAGGGTGGCGTGGAACGTCCAGACCCGGTCGGCGACTCCGGCCGCCCGGGCGGCCTCCATCAGCACGTGCTGCATCGCGCGGGAGTCCGCGCCGTACGAGAGGTTGCCGCAGATGATGTCGTAGTCGGCGAGGTCCGGCACCGGGCCGGGGGTGATCGTGTTGCTGGTCATCAGCTTCCTTGAAGGGGGGAATTGCCGGAGGTCGGCGGGGTGGTGCTGCGCCGCTGGGGGCGGCGGTGCGGGGAGCTGCTGCTCGGAACCCGGTGTGGTGGGCCGGCCGGGCGGTTGTCGCCGCCCGGCCGGTTGCTGGTCTGTGAGGTCAGTCCTCGGCGCCGGTGTCCCGGCGCTGGCCCGGGATCCGGGGCTCGCTGCTGGGCATCGCATGCGGGGGGCGCTGTCCGGGGAGGTCGGTGTGGGGGGCTGCGGGCTCGTTCTCGTCGCCCTGGAAGTCCTGCGGCTGCTCGTTCACGGGGTGCCCCTTTGCGTGTGTGCGGTTCGATGTCATCCGGGAGCCACCCGAAATGACAAGAGAATGCATACCATGGAAAGAGCATCCTTGACGGAATCGTACTGTCCGGCCTCCCGGCCCTGAAGAGAGGGCACTGGCCGGCCGGTGCCTGGGCATGGTGTCCCGCACCCCTTGCGTGCGCTAAGGTCTAGGTATCTCTTGATGCATGGTGAGCGACTTCGGTCGGTCCTTTCGTGTCAGGGGTTCGATTGGAACGGCGCTGGGTTAGCCCCCTCCCGCAAGGGACCCGCAAGGGCAGCGCCGTTCTGCTTTCCCGGGAAGCTCGTCTCCGCCGGCCGCCGCACCGGCCAGGCCGGGGTGGAGCGCTCCGCGCCCCACCCCGCCCGCCGCGCCCTACGCCTGCGGCTCCCCCTCGTTCGAGCTCTCCTCCTGGCCGTCCGGCTCCTGGTCCTGCACGGCCTCCGCCGGGCCGACCTCCTGCTCGGGCTGGGCGCCGGTCTCCGGCGCGACCTCGTCATCCCGGGTCTCGTCGTCCTGGTCGTCCTCGGCGTCGGGACTCTTCGGCTGCTCGGGCTCCTGGGGCTGGGGTGCGGAACCGGGTCGGGACTTGGCCGCCTTGGCCTCGGCCTTCTCCTTCTTCTCGACGGCCGCGACCATCTCCTTCTCGATCGCGGCCAGGGTGTAGCCCTCGGCTTTGAGGAAGAGCAGCCAGGCGGCCGTCCAGCCGTCCGCCACCGCCCAGTGCTTCTTGCGGCTCAAGTGGAGTTCGAAGGCCATGGCGACCTGTGCGAACACGGCGTTGAACATCCGCCGGTTGCGGCGCAGGCGGGCGTTCAGGGCGTTGAAGAAGCCCCGGGGGGTCTTCCAGTTGATCTCCGGGCACGGCTCGTCGAAGTACGCGGCGATCAGCTTGGCGTTGCCCGGGGAGACCGCGTCCGCGTACCAGGACGGCATCTCCGTGACCACCTGCATGGCCAGGGCCAGGGCGCGGTCCGACAGCTTCTCCGTGACGAGCTTCTTCACGAACCGCGCGCGCACAATGCGGGCGTCGGCCTCGGCCTTGTTCTTCTTCCCGACCTCGACCGGGCTGGGACCTTCCGCCTTCGCCTTGCGGGCCAGGTCGGCCCGCTTGTGCTTGTTGGCCCGCCAGTCGGCGCACGCGAACACCACCTCGTCCGACCACTCGAAGACGAAGGCCTTGCCGGGGCACTCGGCGCTGTGCTTCTCGGGGTCGATCGGCTCGCCGTTCGCGTCGACCAGGTCGCGCAGGAGCCGGTCCGTGATGCCAGGCTGCTCGTACCAGCTCCGGCGGGGAACCTCGACGAGCCCCTGACCAGTCCACAGCGCACGGGCCGCCTCCTTCGCGGCGATAGCCGCCTTCTCGCTCAGGAGTTCCTGCATGGCGTGCTGCCAGTTGCCCTTGTCGGCGGAGCCGGACTCGGCGTCCTTCGCGCGGGCCCTGGCCAGATCCTCGACCGCGCCGGGAACGTCCTCGACCTCCGCGAGGGCGATCAGCTCCTCCAGGTCGAACTCGTGCTGCGCGGCCTTCTGCTTGACCTCCTTGGGCAGGGAGGTCGCCCGGCTGGCCTGCTTGACCTGCTCGACCGTCAGACCGGCCGTCGTGGCGGCCTTCCTGAGCTCCTCGTCGGACAGTCCCAGCAGGTCGAGCTGCTCGGCGGCGCTGGCCACGTCGGCGGACGTCATCGCCCGGCGGAGCAGGTTCTCCTGGAGCGACTTCGCGACGGCGGCGGCGATGACCTCGGCGGACTGGCCGATCAGGTCCGCGCGCACCATGCACGGCACGGCGAGGATGTCGCGCTCGCGGCCCTCGTCGATGCACTTCTGAGCGGCGGCCTGGGCGCTGAGCATGCGCCGCTGGCCCGCCACGACCCCGTAGGTGCCGTCCAGGAAGGGGCGGACGAGCAGGGCGTTGTCGATGCCCGTCGCCACCGACTCCAATAGTGCTTCGTCGGGGTCGATGTCCTCGGTGCGGACGTTGTACTCGTCGAGGACGAGCTTGCGGGGGTCGAGGTAGTGCAGTTCGCCGATGCTGCGGTACAGCAGGCCGTCGGCGGTGCGGGTCTCCACGGTGACGTTCTCAGGAGCGGTGATGGTCATGGTGCGGTGCTCTGTCCTTACGCGAGGTTCGATGCCTTCCGGGAGCCACCCGGCCGGACAAGAAAAAGAATACCATGGAAAGTGCACCGAAAGGGGGTTGGTGCACCCCGGACGAGGCGTCAGCCCGGCGGCCGGCCGGGCAGCGCCCCGCCGCGACACCGGGTCGCCGACCGCCCGGCCGTTGACGAAAGGGGACCCGGCCTCCGGGTGGACCCAGGAGGCCGGGCCTCGGCGCTGGTGCGACCGGGGCACCCCTGGAGGCGCCCCGGCCGGTCAGTAGCGGTAGCGGTCGAGATGGAAGGCCGGCGACGGCAGCAGGGTGACGACCAGCTCGGCGTCGAAGGGCGGCTCCTGGTGCTCGGTGGCCTCCGCCAGGTAGGCGCGGACCATCTCCGTCGCGAAGCTCTCGCCCACCTCACGACGCCCGAAATCGACCTCGCGCCGACTCCTGTCGACGCCGATGACCACCACCCCGTTCGGCGACCACTCGGTCTTGCTGTCGTAGTCGTCGTAGACGCTGGCGCTGCGCACCTCGGCGGGGGCGGGCCAGCCGCGCTCCGCGCACACCTCGCCCACGTACTGGGCGAGGGCGAGCACCGCACGGCGGTGCAGCTCGGAGTGCGCCTCCTGGATCAGCTGCTCCAGAGCGGTGTCCTGCATCCGGAAGAGGCGGTCCGCCATGGTGGTGCGGACCCGGCGCAGGCCGCGCAGGCGCCGCCAGGCCCTGGCCCAGATGCCGGGGCCGGACCGGCGCCGGATCCGGGCGCAGCCGGGCACGTCCACCTCGACTCCGCGCAGGCGTCCGTCGGTGGTGCTCAGGGCGGCGTCGGCCTGCTCGGCGTCGACGCCGATCCAGACGGTGCCGTCCTCCTGGACCTGGAAGCCGATGCGGAAGCCGGCGGCCGCGAGGACGGGCATGCTCTGGGGGCAGCTCGGGTCGGCGGGCAGCAGATGGGCGCTGGTGTGCAGCGCGGTGAGCTGGTGCTCGGTGAAAGTGTGCACGGGTCTCCCGGGTGCTCGATGTGCTGGGCGCGGGCTGTCGCTGGTGCGAGGTGCTGCGGCGGGACTACCTGGCGCCGGCGGCCGGGCCCCCATGGGTGGGGACTAGCGGCCGCCGGGAGGTGGCGTGATGGATCGGGCGAGTCAGCCGTAGTAGGCGGTGAGGATCCACTGTGGGGATCTGCTCTGGTCGGTGGTCAGGCCGAGTGTGTCCATGGCCTTGCGGAGCCTGTCGCTCCAGCCTTCGGAGGCGGCCTGGGCGGTGAGGGCGACGAAGTCGAAGGCTTCGGTCTCGCCCCACTCGACCGAGCAGACCTTCATGGCGAGGCAGTAGCGCGGGTACTCGCAGGAGCCGTTCACGACGATCTCGATCCCGAGGAGGTCCTCGGCGTCCTGCTTGCGGCCGAAGTAGCCCTCGATCTGCCAGTCGGTCTCGGTGAAGCCGACAATGGAGGCGAGTAGCCGTGTCGTCGCGGCCTCTGCGAAGTCCTTGTCCTCGCTGTTGAACCAGTCGACGGAGAGGGCTCCGTAGCTGTCGAGCTGGTTCACCTTCCAGCCGTCGCCGTCGCCGCCGAGTGCGTAGCCGTATACGAGGCGGGCGGTGGGGCCCATACCCATGGGGGCTCCTTGTGGTGTGGTGGTGGGTCAGTCGGTGACGGTGAAGCAGGTCAGCGGAACGCCGTGCACCCGGAGGACTTGGCGTTGGCGGGCACCGGGAACCTGGTCTGGCGGGCCCAGCGCAGCGAGTCGGTGGAGGCCTCGTCGAGGTCGAGGTCCGCCCGGTTCCCATCGATCGCGGCCACGGTGCCGCTCAGGCCGATGAGGTACTTCGGCTTGAGGTTGCGGGTGGTGACGGTGCTGCCGGTGGTGACGGCGGCGGCGCGGATCTTCGCCAGTGCGTCGCGGCGGTCCCGGATGGCCGTGATCATGCGGTCGAGGTCGCCCTCGGTGGCGTCGGTGAGGATGTAGCGGGTGGCGTCAGCGAGCGACACGGGGCCTCCTGGAGTGCCATGTTCTGGGTTCGATGTCAGACCGAGAGCCACCCGGCCTGACAAGTAAAAGCCTACCATGAATAGTGCATCCGTAGGGCTTGATGCAGCGCGGGCGCCCGAGGTGCTGCCGGGCGGCGGTCTGTGCGCCGGGTGCCAGCGATGGCGTGAGGGAGGAGGGTGGGGGCGGGGGGGGGGGGGGGGGGGGGGGGGGGCCGGGGGGGGCAAGCATGCCCAGGACGGGGGGGGGCCCCCAGGGGGGCCGGGCGGGGGCCCCCCCCCGGCGCGG
>NZ_JBICZB010000039.1:0-4955 GCF_043201815.1 Kitasatospora sp. NPDC048296 | reverse complement strand
CGTGGGGGGGGGGGGGGGGGTGGGGGGGGGGGGGGGCCGGGGGGGGGGGGGGGGGGGGGGGGGGGGGGGGCGGCGGGGGGGGGGGGGCGGGCCCCCCGACGGTCTACTCCTTCCAGCTGAGGGTGGGCAGCACGCTGCGGACCTGGGCGGCAGCCCAACGGGCGGTCGGGGTGGCGGCGTTCCAACTGCCGGGTCGGCGGACGCAGGTGGGATGGACGCAGGGCTGGGCGTGCGCGACCAGGATGTCCAGCAGCTCGGGCCGGGTGAGGGCCCTCGGAAGCTCGTCACCCTCCCGGAGTACCTCGTAGTGGCACGCCAGGGTGGCCGCGATCTCCTCGGCGGCCAGCCGGACGGTGGTGGCGACGGTCAGGGTGGTCCGGCCCTGGACGTCGCGGTGGAACCGCGCGAGCGTCCGATCGGGCTGCGGCGGGGCCAGCCGCTGCCACCGGTCCAGTTCCGTGAGGCTCGACCTGGCCGCACAGAGCTGGCGGCACAGCCGGATCACCTTGATGGCGGCGGCGGACTCAACGTCGAACCGGGTCGGGTCGCGCACGGTGCCGATGTCCGGCGACTCGTAGAGACGGATGCCCTCGTGCTCGAAGTGCGGGTAGTAGTAGACCGCCAGGCCGTGGTAATCGGACAGCGGCTCGTCCACTTGGCCGTTGACGTCGGTGATGCAGATCTCGGCGGAACCGACCGGCACCTTCAGGGCGGTGTACCCGCCGCCGGTGTGCCAGAACTCGGTCGGGATGCCGTTCTCTGCCAGCACCGCCGTCAGGGCTTCGTGCAGCTGGATCTCGGGCTGGGGGGTGGTGCTCAGGGCGTGCTTCGCTTTCGGTGATGCGTCGGCGTGGTGGGGAGGGGGGCCGGACTGGCGGCAGGCGCCAGCCCGGCCCGGCGGCGGGTCAGTGGCTGCGGCGGGCGAGGAAGATGCGTGCGGCGGTGACGACATCTCCGCCGAACCCGGCCTGGAGTCGGGTGATCGCGCTCGGCCCGTACCGCTCGACGAGGTCGCAGCCGACGGTGATGTAGTACTCGCCGGGGAGGCGTCGGTCGTGGTCCTCGACGACCCGGCCGTCGGCGAAGGCCCGGAGGATGTCGATCCCCGTGTCCCATCCCTCGGGGCCCAGCAGGTCGTACTCCTCGGTGAAGTCGGGGTAGACCCGGGCCAGGTCCTGCGGGGTGGCGTCGGGGGACACCAGCCCACCGACCAGCGCCTCCGCGAACCTGTGGGCGAGGGTGGAGAAGATCCACATCCAGCCGTTGGTCTCCTCGCCGATCAGCCGCTCCAGCGGCGGCACGGGCGGCGGTGTGGCGACGGCGTCCTCCTCGCGCAGCCACTCGCGCAGCACGGCGGTGGTTCGGGTGTGCTGGCGCACCGTCTGCGGGGCGGTGCGCACTTCCCATGCGCCGTCGTCGACGACCTCGCCGTGGGCGTCCGTGAGCATCCACAGCACCACGTGGCCCGGGTAGTCCGGCCGGAGGTAGAGGCGGAAGTACGCCGGGTAGTCCGGAACGTGCTCCGGGTGGAGGAGGAAAATGCGGTGCGACGGGTGGCGCGGGCTGGTGATCTTCACCCCCAGCTCGATCTCCACGCTGTAGTCGTCGGAGAGGTCCACGGCCTTCGCGGGCAGGCCGTTTCGGCTCAGCGCCCTTGCGAGGGAGTGGGCGGAGGTACGTGCAGTGGGCACGGGCAGTCCTTCACGATGTCGGGTCCAGCGGTTCGATTGCCTTCCGGGAGCCACCCGGCCTGACAAGAGAAAGACTACCATGAATAATGCATCAATTGGGGCTGGCCTGCACTCCTACGCAGGCCAGCCCCATATGCACCCCGCTCTTGGGGCGCGCGGTGTCCACCGGTGCCGCTACACCACGGCCAGCGTCCGTGGCCCGAGCGGCTGCCCCTCGGCGGCCTCGATGGAGTCGACGGCGGACCGCCAGGCCGTCTCGAAGCCGCTCCTGGCCTTCGTCGGCACCGTCGCCGGCGCGGCGACGAACTGGCGCTCCACGGCCGGGTAGCTGCCGCCGCGCGACGCGGTGACCACGCGCTCGAAGCCGAAGTCGTATCCCGGGACCGCGCTCGCCGTGTGCTCCAGGGTGCGGCCCGGCCGATCGGCAAAGCGCTGGAGCCCGGTGCGGGCCTGACGGCGCGTGAGGACCCCGACCCGCCGCACCGAGCGCCAGACGGTCCCCTTGCGCTGCGGGTCGGAGCACAGCGGGTCCCGCCGCGGGCACTTCGGCTTGCTGATCGCGCGGCAGCCCTTGCAGCGGGACCACTCCTCCACCTCCAGTCCCCAGTAGCGGGCCTGTGTCACGCAGGCGGCGCACCGCGGGCCGTGCCACTTGTCGCAGTACTCCGACCGCCCGGCGGTGAGGACGCGGCGGACCTCGTAGATACTCCACGGCTGGGTGTCGAGCCGGTCGGCCAGCAGGTCGAGCGCCGCCGTGTTGCCGGCGCGGTGCAGCTCCTCGCGCAGACTGGACTTCGCGTAGAGGGTGAACAGCGGGTTGAGGGCCTGTGCGGTGTACTCCAGCATCGCTGCCTCGGCGATCTGGGCAGGGAAGCGCTTGGAGCGGGCCATGTGGTCGGGCAGGGAGCCCGCGCTGACCGGATAGGGGCACGCCCAGCAGAAGCTTTTCGGATACGAAACACCCAGGCGGCCCTTGAGGTAGGCCAGCAGGGTCGGGCGATCCCAGCCCCAGTTGATCAGCGGGTACCACGGCCGGCGGCCTGGCTTGGCGAACGACGTGTCGACCCGGGCGCGGCCGAGCTCCCCCAACTCGAAGCCGACAACGTGGCGGTAGGGGCCGGTCAGGTGCTCCTTGAACCAGAGGTCCAGCGGCTCTCCCTTGGCGCGGATGCTGCACAGCCGGTTGCCCCCGTACATCGGCACGGTGCCGGACTCGCGCAGGTCCAGCAGCAGGCTCCACCGCCCGGAGGCGTGGATCCGGGTCGGGTTGCGGGTGTCGGAGAGGATCTCGATGCCGCACTGGGCGATGGAGGCCCCGCCGCGGGCGATCTGCACGTAGCGGACCCGGTGGGCCCGCAGCAGCGGAAGAACGTGCTGCTCGGCCAGGGCGATGCTGTCTGGCCACTCCATGCCGGTGTGGGCAGTGATCAAAATCAGATCGGACAGGTCGGGCCGCAGGCCGTAGGCGGTCGGGTTCTCCAGGAAGCGCAGGATGATCGCGGTGGAGTCGGCGCCCAGGCCCCAGCTGACGACGGTGGTGCCGCACGGCTCCGGCTCGGGGAAGGTCGCGGAGTTGAACAGGGCGAGCTGGCGGGAGGTCATGACGAAGTGCGCTCCGTGGGTCGGGCCGCGGGTGGCCCGGGGTGGTTGATCGGGGAGAGTCCTGCGGTGGAACCGGATGCTCCGGCGTGGCCGGGCAGGTCCAGGCCGCGCCCGCGACGGGCAGGGGCCAGAACGGCGACGCCGCCGATCCGCCGACGCGGTGCGCGCTGCCCCAGTGGTGAGGCAGCGCGCACGGGGCGGGCGGTCAGGCGGCGGTCGGGGCCGCCGTCAGCGCCGTCAGCGCCTCGGCGGCGGCGGGAATCCGGAGCTGGACCAGATCGACGTCGGCCACGCCGTGCGCGTACACCTTGACGGTGTGGCAGGGGCGGCCGTCGGAAGGCTCCGGCAGGGAGACGGTCAGGTGCTCGCCGGGCCCGAGGTGGCCGGCCAAGACGCTCAGCTCGGTGATGGTTCCGGCCTCCGAGGAGTAGTCGATCCCCTCGGCGCTCAGTGCGGCGCGGGCAAGGCGCTCGGCCCCGGCGACGGACAGGCCCAGGGCCAGAATGCCGGCATGCATCGGGCAGGTAACCAGGGCTACCACCTGCCCGCCGTCCAGCGGTCCGGCCAGGGCCACCGAGGCGGTGCCCGCCTGCGGGCCCTGCCAGCCGTCCTGCACCCGCAGCGCTGGCGCCGCCGCGATGAGCGCGGCCGCAGCCTTCTGGCGGCCGGTGCGGACGCTCTCCTGCCACATGTCGAGGGCGGTGGTGGTGGTGTTCACGGGGTTCTCCTGCGTGAGTGAAAAGGGGTTCGACCCAGACCGGCAGCCAACCGGCCTGACGAGAGAAAGACTACCATGAATAGAGCATCAAAAGGGCGATTGCTGTCTCGGGGGAGGAAACGAGGTCGGCGCGACGGCGACCCGGGTCCGACGCGGCCCCACGGACCGCGCGTAGACATGGTTGCCGCCGTGCTCAAGCCGGTTCGCCCCGACGACCTCCAGGGCCTCCGCCAACCAGAGCCCGCCCGGCTCCCCCTCCCGCCGGGGCCGCGCCCCGAACCCCTGGAGCCGGCGCTCAACCCCCAGGTGCCCGCTCTCGTCCCGGCGCACCTTCATCGCCGCCCGGTCGGCAAGCACCGTGCCGTCCGGCAGGACCACCAGCCGCCGCGGCCGACTCCGGCCCAGGTACGCGAAGTCCTGTGCCGCGTAGACGTGCCCCACGTGCCCGGGCGTGACCACCTCCGTGCCCAGTGGCGTCACCCTGGTGCGCGGATGCGGGTCCGAATAGGCGACCACGCCCCGCACACCACGGCGTGCGGCGAGCGCGAAGCCGGCCGCGCACAGCCACGACTCCCCGTTGCTGGGCACCTCGTCCAGCAGGACCAGCCGGCTCAGCTCCACCGATTCGCGGTAGGGAGCCAACGAGGGGAACACCCGCGTCAGCACGCCCTTCGACATCGGTACCCCGAGCGCGAGCACGCCGACCAGGCGGCCGCCGTCCGGCTCACCCGGCCCCGGCGCCTCGGTGCGCAGCTGCATCCCGAACGCCATCCGCACCGCCGGCCACGAACCGCTGTAGTGGTGCCGCTCCACGAACCTGCGCGCCGGCCCGGCCTCCAGGGGCACACAGACTGGTGAAGAGGCAGTGTTCCAACCTTGCGCTATTCGACTTCCTGGACGGCTTCGAGGTACTCAGCCCAGCCGTTCTGGGCGTACTGGGCCCA
>NZ_JBICZB010000038.1:26428-75877 GCF_043201815.1 Kitasatospora sp. NPDC048296 | reverse complement strand
GGTACCTCACCCCACTCGAAACCCGAGCCAGACTGCAGCGCGACTTCACCCCCGCAGCGTAAGCAACCGCTGTCCAAGATCAGGGGGGAACTTCAATACTGTGACCGGGCCCCGTCACACTGCGGGAGTCGCCTGGCGCGAAACTCCCATCGCGGTCGACGCGGTGGTGCGCGTCCCCGGAACTGCGAGACGGCCCGTCCCCGCGCGACCGGCCGGCGGTTGAATCACTGGCAATGGGCTGTTGACTCTTCGAACACCCTGTCTTTTGCGCAGGATCTGGTACTCGGCTGCTGCGGGCCGCGCCGTCCGGATGGCCCCTCATCCGTTGCCAAGAGGCCATCCATCCCGCAGCGATTGGAAGTCAACTACCTTGGACGATAGGCATGGTGGGTGGCGATCAGGTCCCGGTACCAGTCGTACGAGGCCCTCGGCGTCCGCCTCTGTGTCTCGAAGTCGACGTGGACCAACCCGAACCTTTGATGGAACCCCTCGGCCCGTCGAACAGGCTGTCATTGTCACGAGGCCTGGATCACAAAGCCTGGCCGCACGACAAGTGGCCGACTCCGAGGGTGAGTTGGAAATCCTGCCGAACCTCCCTACCGTCTGCCGCGCCGGATGGCGAGCCCATTGTGGCCGTGGAGCGGGCACGCGGGGGACCGCATAGCCGATGACCACTCGTACAGGTGAGTTTCGCCGGACGAGTGGCGCGCCGGGCCGGGATCGGCGGTTGGATGACTGTCGCTGGTCGTCGGCCACGACATGCCCACCGAACCGGTCGGCGAACTGCGAGAGCCCGCCCGGGGAGGAAATGGCTCATCCGCCCCCAAACCCGATAGCCCCACTTGACGGCATGTCAGGTTCCGGTCAATGGTGTGATCACCAACCAGTGCGTCATCGGCACGGCGACCAACGGTGATACCCGCCGCGTCCCGCCCTTCGTTCTGTGATCCGCCTCTCTGGCACCGAGATTTCCGGAGGAGACTCCTTGTCTGGCGAGCAGCACCTGCTCAAGGTCTACAGCGACCGCACCTACGTCCACACCACCACGGTCCGACACCAGGGCACCACGGTGGCCCTGTCCATGGACGACCAGCGGCGGATCGTCTACAGCGTGCTGGACCTGTCCCGGCACGACGAGACCAAGGGCGAGCTGGACACCGCCTACTGGTCCGAGAACCCGCTCCCGCTGCGATTCCCCTCCGAGGTCACGGACACCGGTTACGCGGTCGCGGGGGCCACTGCTTTACCAGTGGTCAAGAGCGGCGGTCGGGTCGAGGCGGCTCCGGGCGAACGACTGGACGAGGACGAGGTGGACCCCTTCCTGTCCACCACGGCCCGGCTCACGGCCTCCGTCCCCTTCCACGCCCTGTCGGACGGCACGCACATCGTCGTGCTGCGGCAGTCCATCGGTGACGACCACCCGGATGCCGTCCACCGGCTGACGGCGGGCGGCTCCTCCGGCGACCGGGAGCGCGGCGGCTTCGCCACGGACAGTTCGGGCGCCAGGGTGCCACTGGCCGCGGACACTCTGCTGTGCGACCGGTTCCTCCTCGTGGGCGGGGAGCTCAAACCCGTCCTGGAGGCACGCTTCCGCCGCAGCCGTCACAAGACCCGGCCGGATTCGGCCAAGGACAGTCTGGGCACGACCGACATGGAAGGCCGCCCCTTCCACGAACCGACCCAGCAGCTCTCCTTCGTCCGGCGTCTGTCCGGCGGACGCTTCACCGCCCTGCTCGTCCCCACCGCCGTGCACGGACAGCAGCGCTGGCAGATCTTTGCGCACAACGACGCGACCGGCCGCATCGACTCCTTCAGCGTCGAGCAGGGCCGCGACGGCCTGTTCAACCTCCAGGGCACCCAGGCCTGGACCAGCCCCGACCCGGCGCACCGCGACGCCGTCTACGAATCGACCCCGGGGACCTGCCCGTTCACCGGGCAGCCGCTGGTCCCCGTGGTGAGCACCGAGGGTCACGCGGAAACGGCGCTCGCCTTCGGCGAGGGCGACGCCCACGTCCGGGTCGCGGACGCTCCGGAGCTGGCCGGCCGCGACTTCACCGTCGAGTTCTGGGCCCGGCGTACGGCGACCGGCCGCGAGGAGTACGTCCTGGGCCACGGCGACCCCGGCGGCAGCACCCGCAACTCCCTGCACATCGGCTTCCGTTCGGACGACCGCTTCACCTTCGCCTTCTACGGTGACGACGTGAACACCGACGTGCGGGCCGACGGCACCAGCTGGCACCACTGGGCCTGCGTCTTCGAGCACACGACGCGCCGCCAGAGCGTCTACCGCGACGGTGAGCAGGTCGCCACCCGCACCGCCGACGGCACCTACGCCGGAACCGGGCCGCTGCTGCTGGGCAAGGCCCTGCGGCTCGGCAGCGCCCGCGCCGAGCTGGACGAGGTACGGATCTGGGACCGTGCCCGCACCGCCGAGGAGCTCAAGCGCGACCAGGGCGTGCGCCTGATCGGCAACGACCCGGGGCTCATCGCGTACTACCGCTTCGACGAGGGCTCCGGCACCCGCCTGCACGACCAGACCGACCACGCCCACCACGGCGAACTCATCGGCGACCCGCGGTGGGTGACGTCCGAGGCCCCCGTCGGCGACCACCCGGGCGTGCGCCGGGACAGCTTCACCGTCGCCGGCCGGGCGACCGCCTCGGGGCTCTCCGCCGTCCTCTACCACCAGCAGGAGGCGACCAGCGCGGGCTACGACAAGGATCCCAAGCCCGCGAAGCGCCAGGCCCGGGTGCTGTTGTCGTACGCGACCTCCGGGCCGGACCCGAAGACCGGTGGGGCGAGCGACGAGGCGTACCTGGCGACGGTCGACTTCGGGGTGGGTCGCGACGGGCGGCTCGCCGAGATCCCGGACGAGCTGGCGCTGCCGGTGCTCGCCGCGCCGGACGGCACCGCCGACGTCGAGACGATCAGCGAACTGGACGCCCGGATCCGCCAGTTGGTCCAGGACGTCACGGCCAAGGAGGCCGAGGCCGCCGAACTCACCCGACAGACCGCCGACGTGCCGGAGTTGGAACGCCAGCGCGAGATCTTCTACTCCAGGTCGCAGGACATCACCGGCTGGGCGTTCCGGCTGCGATTCAAGAACGCCCGGGACGGCAAGCCGCAGTACCTCGCCGTGCGGGGTGACGGGACTGGCAACGAAGCGCCGCTGGTGCGGACCTCCAGCCCGGAGGCTAAGTCCGCGCTGTGGGCCGCCGTGATGCCCCCGGGGTCGTCCTGGAACGGCTCCATGCTCTACTACCTGCAGAACCTGAACTCCGGCAAGGACATGAACGTCGCCGCTGAGCGACAGGACAACGACGCCCCGCTGATCATCTGGCCGCGCCAGGCCGGGCACTGGAACACGCTCTTCGGCATCTACGAACGCGGCGACGGCCTCTGCACCCTGGTCAACCGGTACAGCGAGCGGACCGTCTGCGCCCCCGACCGGCTCGGCGACCGCGTGGTCCAGTACGACTCCGATGCGGTCACCGAGTCCGGCGAAGGCCTGATCGCCATCGAGCGGGTGTCCCTCCACGACCTCGGGCACCCGGACATCCGCGACGCGGCCCAGCGGGTGGCAGCGCTCGACCAGCAGCTCGCCGAACTGCGGCCCCAGCGGGAGCTGTTGGAGCAGCGACAGCGCGAGATCGCCGCTCACCAGGCGGAACTGACCGCGAAGCGGGAGGAGCTCGCCCGGCTCACCGGCGGTCTCCAGGGGGCGAACGACATCGCGCTGCCCGTCCCGCGGCTCTCCCTCGACCGCACCGGCCTGAGCTGCTCCGGCGCCCTGCTGGCCTTCGCCCGCTCGGCCGACCGCCCGTACCTGCTCGACAGCGCCACCGGCAACGTCGTGCTGTACTTCCGGGGCTCCAACGGGCAGTTCTTCGCCGCCTACTACGACACCTCGGTCGCCCGCTCCTCGCGCCGCCTGACGGCGGGTGACGGCAAGGCGATCACCTTCACCGCCCGCGACGCCGGCACCCGGCTGGACTCGGTGCACATCCGCATCACACCGGGCGCCCGGCCCGAACTGTGCGACCTCACCGTGGAGCACGGCGAGGAGACCGAGACCTGGGAGCAACTTCCCCGCCGTGCAGCCGACTTCGCGGCGATCGTCAACGGCGCGCCGGAGGAGCCGGTCCGGATCGGCGCGGTGAAGTCCTTCGACGCGAACCTCCGGCTCCTGTCCGGCGGCCGGTCCGGCGATGTCGCCGGCGGCGTGCTCCAGCTCGCCGAGCCCCTCCCCGCCGCCCTCCCGGCCGGGACGCCCGTCACGGTCGGCGGCCACCTCTACGTCACGGAGACCGCCCATGCAGCGGGAGCCGTAACCGTGCGCCTGGGCGACGGCGAGGGCGGTCCCGAGCCCCAGCCGGGCGACGTCGTCCGGCGCCTGCGCTACGACCACCGCCGGGCCTCCTCCAACCGTCCCGGCAGCCCGCTCGCCGCGGGCTCCCGCCTGGTGCTCGCGGACCCGGGGGCGGCGCGTGAGGTCCCCCTCGGCGAGGTGACGGACCTGGTCACCGGGCAGGGCTGCCAGTGGCGCGCCGATACCCCGGGCCGGGCCTACTCCTTCGACGGGCAGGCCACCGTCCTCACCCTGCCAGAGGCGCAGCTGGACCGGGTGACGGCGGCCCGCGACCTGACGATGGAGGCGTGGGTCAACCCCGAGGAGGTGTCCGGCGCCGCCAGGATCGTCCACGCCGGCACGGGCGACGCGCCCTACACCCTGGGCCTCCTCGCCCCGGCCGCCCCCGTCGTGCCCGCCCTCGCCTTCGACGGCCGGAGCGGTGTCGCCCTGACCGAACGCGGGTTCAGCCTCGCCGGCCAGGACTTCACGGTGGAGTTCTGGGCACGGCGCACGACCGCGTGGGACGGCCGGGCGCAGTTCCTCGTCGGCCACGGCGCCTCGAACGGGACCACCAGGAGCAGCCTGCACATCGGCTTCCGAAAGACCAGCGACTTCACCTTCGCCTTCTACGGCGACGACCTCACCACCCGGTACGGGTACGACGACACCGACTGGCACCACTGGGCCTGCGTCTTCAACGCGGCCACCCGGGAGCAGGTGATCTACCGCGACGGCGTCGAGGAGGCCCGCCGCACCGCGACGGGCACCTACCTCGGCGACGGAACCTTCAGCTTCGGCAGCCACTTCGCCGGCTGGGTACCCGAGTACGCGGCCGTCGAGATGGACGAGGTCCGGCTCTGGGGCACCGCCCGCACCGCGGCACAGGTCCGGGAGCTGAAGAACCGGCGGCTGACCGGCGAGGAAGCGGGTCTGACCGGCTACTGGCCGTGCGCCGACCCGGTCGACCAGGTGAACGGCAAGCCCGGTGTCCTGGACCGCTCCGGCCAGAACCGGCACGTCGTCCTGCGCGGCGGCGTCACCACGGCGCCGGCCCCCGCCGCGGTCGTGGCGGCGGCGGGAACGGACTACCACGTCGTCGCCGGCGTCGGCGACCGTCTGGTGGCCACCCGCGCCACCTTCCCGCCGCACGAGTGGGTCCACCTCGCCGTCGCCTACGAACAGTCCTGGGCGGTCGAACTGACCGACGGCGCGTACCTCGACGTGCCCGACGACGACGCCCTCGACATCACCGACGACCTCACCCTGGAGGTCTTCTGCCGCGTCGACGCCCTCGGCGCGCCCCAGGGCCTGGTGTCCAAGGGCCGCGCGGCCGACGGGGCCGGCGGCAGCGTCCCCTACCGACTGCTGGTCCTGCCCGACGGCAAGCTGGAGTTCGGCTTCGAGGAACCCGACGGCAGGCTGGTGCGGTTCACCTCCACCGAGGCCGTGCGCGCCGGTGCGTTCCACCGCCTCGCCGTCGTCCGCAAGAGCGGCCGGTCGATGCAGGAGCGCAAGGGCAGCAAGGAGATCACGGCCACCGGCGCCGACGGCAAGCCCGTCAAGCAGAACGTCGAACTGGTGGAGTCCGTCGACGTCCGGGACTGGCAGGACATCCGCTTCTTCATCGACGGCCGTGAGGCCGGCACCGCCCGCTACGAGGGGCCCGGCGCCAGGGGCAACTCCGGCCCGCTCGACATCGGCCGGGCCCGCGAGGGCCTGCAGACCCACGCCCTGACCGGGGTCGTCTCCGAGATCCGGCTGTGGGGCACCGCGCGGGACGCGGCCCGGCTGGGCACGTCCGTCTCCGCCCGCGACCGCGGCCTGACCGCGCACTGGCGCTTCGAGGAGAACGCCGGCAACACCGCGGCCGACGCCACCGGTTCGCACACCGCACGGCTGCGCGGCGCCCGCTGGACCCGCAACCCCGACCCGCGCGGCAGCCTCTTCCGCCTGTACCGCAACGGGGTCGCGGTGGCCTGCGACCCGCTGGAGGACGCGGCCTTCGCGGGCTACGGCGACGGAGCGTTCGCCCTCGGCGCGCGGCTCGACGGCGGCCGGGCCACCCAGGCGTTCCACGGCGTCCTGGAGGAGGTCCGCGTCTGGCGCACCGCCCGCACCCAGGAGCAGGTCCTCGACAACCTGTTCACCCGTCTCAAGGGCGAGAAGGAGGACCTGATCGCCTACTGGTCCTTCGACGACGCCTCCACCGACGCGGGCACCCGGCTCGTCCAGGACGAGGGCCTGCGCGGCAACCACCTGACGCTGCCCGAGGCCCCGCGCCGTCCGGCCACCGTGCTGTCCACCGCGCCCGTCTCCAGCGACACCGCGCAGGTCCGGTCGGCGCTCGCGGCCATGCGCACGCCCTTCCACGAGCGGATCACCGGCGCCCCGTCCGTCGCCGAGTACGCCGACATGCAGTACTCGGCCAAGGGCGAGGCCTTCGGCGTGCTCAAGCGGGCCTACGGCTACCTGCGCGAAGGACGCTGGCACCTGGTCACCGGCTACAAGGTCGGCAACCTGGTCAGCGAGTGGGTCGGCCAGGTGCAGTTCGACCCCCAGCTGATCGGCTACGTCGAGGGCGCGCCGCCCGTACCGTCGGAGAACCTCACCCCCAACACCGTCGACCCCGACCGCTCCACCTACGACAGCATCGCGTCGGTGGAGTTCACCGAGGCGGAGGAGGTCGTCCACTCCCTGTCGTCGGCCAAGGAGCGCAGCGTCGACGCGGCCTTCGGTTTCGCCCTGTCGAACGAGGTCGACGTCGACATGTGGATGATCACCGCGCCGTTGGGCTTCGGCATCGCGAAGTCCATGGCCAAGGCCAAGGTGTCGGCGGGGGTGCGCGGCACCCTGGAGTTCTCCAACAGCTGGGCCGAGGAGACCGCCGTCTCCCAGGGCGAGAACACCACCCGCGCCATGAAGGTGGAGCTCGCCGGTAGCTGGGAGGACCCGCTCAAGCCGCTCAACGCGGCACTCGGCCGCCGCTACGTGCCCGCCAACACGGGCTTCGCCCTGGTCCAGTCCCAGACCGCCGACGTCTTCGCGCTGCGCCTGGCCCACAGCGGCGCCCTGGTCGCCTACCGGATCCAGCCGAACCCGGACATCCCGAAGGACTGGAACGTCATCCCGTTCCCCGTCAACCCCCGCTACACCAAGCAGGGCACGCTCGACGGCGCCGTCGGTTACGACGAGCGCGGCAAGGTCCTCGACCCGGACTACACCGGCGCCCGGGAC
Organism: Kitasatospora sp. NPDC048296; assembly: GCF_043201815.1. Lineage (NCBI taxonomy): Bacteria > Bacillati > Actinomycetota > Actinomycetes > Kitasatosporales > Streptomycetaceae > Kitasatospora > Kitasatospora sp. NPDC048296. The sequence goes on along the minus strand of NZ_JBICZB010000038.1, from coordinate 68,292 downwards.
AACGGCGAGTACAGCTACTACAAGCCGCGCGAGGCCTACGCGATCAAGCGCCGCATCCAGCGCGAGCAGCAGCGGCTGCGCAGTTACTACGAGACCGTCTCCACCGAGACGCACGCGCCCGACCCCACGGCCGAACGGGCGGGAAGGGTGCTCGGCGGCGCGATCGGGAGCGACGCCTCGCCCGGCAAGGGCAGGGACGCCGCCGACAGCACCACCGGAGCCGGTTTCTCCCGCCGCGACCTGGTCAACACCTACGTGTGGACGGCGGACGGCGGCTTCTTCGCCGAGACCACCGAGACCACCGACGCGGTGAGCGAGACGACCTCCGGCTCGTACTCGTTCTCCGGTTCCGTCGGCACCTCCGTCGGCACGTCCTTCGACATCATGGGCGTCGGCATCAACGCCCAGCTCGACGCCTCCATCGGCGGCGGCATGACCGCCACGAGGGCCCGGGGCAGGCAGGCCACCCGCTCCTTCGGGCTCAAGGTGGCCTGCGCGCCCTCCGGGAACCTCCAGAAGTACGACACCGGCCGCAAGCCCGTCTACGACGCCGACGGCAATCCCGTCAACGCCCCCGGCAAGGTCGACGCGTACCGGTTCCTCAGCTTCTACCTGGGCGAGGACACCGAGCACTTCGACGCCTTCTTCCACAAGGTCGTCGACCAGCGGTGGCTGGACAACGGCACCGACCCGAACGCGGCCGCACTGCGCGAGGTCCGTCGGACCGACCGCAAGCCTCCGTGCTGGCGGGTCATGCACCGCGTCACCTTCGTCAGCCGGCTCCTGCCCCCCGTACCGCCCACCGGTGCCCCGCCGCTCCAGCGCGCCATGCGGGAGCTCGACCTGGAGAGCAACTACGAGCTCGTCCGCCGCCTCGACCCCTACGTCAAGGCCTCGGCCACCGGCCGCACCGAACTCGCCGACGCCGTGCGCACCGCCCTGTCCACCCACCTGCCGCAGCTGGCTCCGCATACCGAGGAGGTGATCGAGTTCCTCGCGCAGTACTACGGCGTGGAGGACTGACGCTCCGGGACCGGCGTGACACGCCGCCCGGTCAGGGGCCCGCTCCCCTGACCGGGCGGAGCCGGTACGAGGCGGCTGCCGTCAAGGACCGCGCGGCCTGTGACGCCCGCCCGGCCCACGGCCCGGCGCCCGACGGGGCCCTAAGGCCGGGCGAGGCAGGCGGTGGCCGCCGAGAAGAGGGCGGAGATGCCCGTCCTGAGGGTCATGCCGACCTGGGGCCGGAACTCGGGCGAGTGGTTGGCGGGCAGGGCGGCCAGCTTCTGCGCCGCTCCGGTGCCGGGGGCCGCCGCCCACTGGTCGGGGCCGACCATGCCGAGCATCCAGTACGCCGTGCGGATGCCGGGCACCCCGTGCAGCTCCGCTCCCGCGTCCCCGAACAGCGGGAAGTCCTCAGTGGCCAGGGCCGGCGGCCAGTCGGCGACCCGCTCCGCCCCGAACAGCTGCCGGTGCGCCGTCCGCACCTGCTGGGAGAGCGCGGGATCGGGGGTGTTGACGCCCGAACGGGAGACCTCGTCGAACTCCGGCTCCCGGGGGCAGCCCGAGGCCACCGCCTCGCCCCGGACGATCCGCCGCACGGCCGCCGCGGCCCGCTCCAGGGCCTGTTCGGTGAAGCCTCGTACGGTCACGTTCAGGGTGGCCCGGTCGGGGATCACATTGCCCTGGCCACCGGCTTCCAGGGATCCCACGGTGACCACCAGCTGCTCGGCCGGGGAGGTCTCCTGGGAGACGATCGACTGGAGCCGCAGCACGACCGCGGCGGCGGCCACCACCGGGTCGACCGCCAGCTGGGGTGCTCCGGCGTGCCCGCCCCGGCCGTGGATCACCACGCGCAGGGTGCGGCTGCCGGCCGTCACCGGACCCCGCCCGTGGGCGACCATCCCGGCCGGCAGTGGCGCGGTGTGCTGGGCGAGGACCACCGAGGGCGGCTCGAAGCGTCGGTAGAGCCCGTCCGCCAGCATCGCCCGGGCACCGGACAGGGTCTCCTCGGCCGGCTGGCCGACCACCAGGACGGTACCGCGCCACCCGGTCCGGGCCTCGGCCAGGGCGGCCGCGGCCCCGGCGGCGCAGGCCAGATGGACGTCGTGGCCGCAGGCGTGCATCACCGGGACCTGCCGTCCGTCGGCCGTCCGGCCCGTGACGGTGCTGGCGTAGGGCAGGCCGGTGCGCTCGGCCACCGGGAGCGCGTCCAGCTCCGCGCGGAGCATCACCACCGGGCCGGCACCGTTGCGCAGCACGGCCGCCACGCCGTGGCCGCCGATGCCCCGGATCACCCGGTAGCCCGCGTCGGCCAGCCGGTCGGCGAAGCGGGCCGCGGTTCGTTCCTCGGCGCCCGAGAGCTCCGGGTGGCGGTGCAGGTCCAGGTAGAACTCGGCGGCCCGGGCGAGCTCGGCGGTGGTGGGGACGAAGGTGGTCATCGGCCGGGGCTCCTCGTGCGGTGCGTCGGGTTGTCAGTGAGTTGTCAGTACGGTGCGCCCGGAGCCGCCAGCGGCACTCGGTAGAACTGGCGTGTGAGTGGCGGGGGTTCGTACGGGCGCCGGCCACTCCGTCCCCGTCGGTCCGGCCGCAGCGGCCGGGCCGCTCCCTCACCGGAAGGAGGAGTGCCATGGCTGACACTTCGCTCGCGTCGCTCGCCGAGGAGATCCTGAACCTCGAGTCGGAGACCTTCGAGATCAGCGACTACTCGGACACCAGCGAGGTCATGCTGGGCTCGTCCACCAGCTGTTCCAGCACCAGCACCTGCTCCAGCACCACCAGCACCACCAGCTGCACCGCCTGATCCCGCGGGCGCTTCACCGGTGGCCCTCCGTCCTCTCGGGCGGGGGGCCACCGGCCGTTCCGGGAACCGTGACAGGCGCGGTCACGGGAACGGGTGCGGGACCAGGCGCAGTTCGTCCTCGGCCAGGTCGGTGGCCCGCAGACCGCCGCGCCGCAGGGCGGTGCGCAGCCGGGGCAGTCGCAGGGCGCGCTGGCGCGACCAGCCGAAGTCGATCGGCAGCAGGCCGGGCACCAGGGTGCAGACCGTGCGCAGGCCGAGGCGCCGCTGCTCCGGCGAGGTCTGGTCGACCACGATCACGTCGAACCCGGCCCTGACCAACTCGTCGCGGCAGAACAGCAGATCGTCGAGCAGGTCCGACCCGCGCGGGCACCGCTCGGCCCAGTCGGCGTACAGCTCGGCGGCGGGCCGGGCGGGTGCGGACGGCTCCAGGTAGCTGCGGGCGTGGCGGGCCATCTGCGGCAGGCCGAAGAGTGCCGCATGGTCGGGAAGTCTGCGCACCAGGTCGAAGTCCTCGGCCATCGCGGCCAGTTCGGCCGGCCGCTCGCGCACCTGGCCGGGCAGGTGCGGGATGTAGGTGAGGATCTCGGAGACGGCGGACTCGACGGTGTCCTCCGGGTCGAAGCCCGCGGAGGCCGCGAAGGCCAGCGTGCCGGGGCCGCCGTCGCGGCGCACCGCGAGCGCGGTCACCACCGGGACGGCCAGGTCCACCCGGTTGTCGAAGGCGTGCACGTCGTAGCCCAGCAGGGTGGCCCGCAGCAGCATGGCCCGCAGGGCCGGGCCGGTGCTGGCGGCCAGGTCGATCTCGGGCAGCGCCGCGTTGCCGTACCAGCCGAGCAGGAAGGCGTCCCGCTCGATCAGTTCGAGCAGGCCGAAGAGGATCGCCTCCTCCAGGCAGCTGCCGATGGCGCAGCCGTTGGAGCACTCGAAGACGAAGTTGTCGGCCGCCAGTCCCGCGCTGTAGTAGCAGAGCCGGGCGGGGACCAGGACGGGGGCCTCGTCCCGCAGCGACCAGCCCTGGACCCAGGGGATCGGCCGGCCGGGGTCGAAGGGCCCGAGCATGGGGTCCTCGCGGTAGGTCCGGGGCTCGTACAGTCCGCATGCGCGCGGGTCGAGCGCGGCGTCACCCAGGTTGTCGTAGGAGTCGGTCAGCATCGGTGCGCCGCTGCGGCGGTGGGTGCCGGCGTAGCGCTCCAGGCCCTCCAGGAAGGCCAGGGCGCGGCTGGCCCGGAAGGAGTTGGCCTGTCCGCTCCAGGTGACGTCGGTGAGTCCCGCGTAGCCGCGCATGAAGACGCTGCCGGCCACGGGCGCGGTGGTCGGCGAGACGACGTCGGACCAGGTGCCCGCGCCGAGCACGCCGCAGACCGGGTTGGCCAGTGCCGCCTCGGGCAGGTGGTAGGAGTCCGCCGGGCGCAGCCGGCGGCTGTCGGGGGCCGGCTTGGGCCGGGAGACGAGCGGCAGCACCGGCTGCTCCCCCCGCTCCTCCCCCGGCTCGTCGCCGCGCGCGGCGGCGCAGGACGGGCAGAGCGGCTCGGCGAGCAGCGGCACCGTCTGCACCCGGAGGGTCTCCAGGTCGAGCCGGGAGACCTGGGGCAGCGCGGTGGATCGCCCACTCGCCCCGGTGGTGAGCTGGTGCAGGGCCCAGACCGCGTCGACGGCGTGATCCGGCAGAGGTGGCAGGCCGGGGCCGGCCAGGGTGCTCGCCAGGCCGGTCTCCAGGGCCTCGCGTTCGGTGCGGCTGCGCAGGCGCTGCCAGCGCATGGCCAGGCAGGTGCCGCAGGCCTGCGGGGCGTCCGGGTCCCCGCCCCAGGGGCCGACCAGGACCGTCTGCGCGGTGAGGTGGACGGTGGCCCGGGCCCGTCGGCGCGCCGCCTCGGCGGGTTCGGGACGCAGCAGGTCGGTGCCGCCGAGCACGGCCACCAGGGGGGCGGGTGTCGCGCAGGTCGCGGCGCGCTCGGCGAGACGGCGCTCCATCCGCTCCCTGGCCGCCTCGAAGGAGGCCGCGGCGGTGGCGGGCGTGGTCATCTGGTGCCTCCGAGGAGACCCCGACTTTCGGGCCGGGGAGGGAACGGACTGCCCGCGCGGCGGGTCAGGGGAGGGTGGTTCGCCGTGGTTCGCCGGCAAGGCGGACGGAGGAGGTCAGGAGCGGTTGCTCCAGCGGAAGGTCCTGGCCGCGACCAGGGCGAAGACCAGGGTGAAGCCGGCCAGCGCGGCGCAGTCCAGGAGCGGGTGGGTGACGCCGCCGCGCCCGCCGATGGCGTCGGTGACGCCTTCGTCGAAGTAGCGCAGGGGCAGTGCGCGGGAGAGGCCCCGCAGCCAGCCCGGCATCAGGTCGATCGGGTAGAACGCGCCGGAGAGGAATGCCATCGGGACCATCACGCAGTTGGCGATCGCGGCCACCGCCTCGGGGGTGTTGGCCAGGGCGCCGACCACCAGGCCGAGGGCGGCGAAGGCGGTGATCCCGAACACCAGCACCGGCAGTGCGAGCGGCCAGGAGCCCGCGAGGTGCAGGCCGAACGCGGCCAGCGCGACGGTGGCGAAGAGCACGGCCTGGACCAGCCCGGTGCCGAGGGCCACCGCGTAGCGGGCGCCCAGCACGGTGGGCAGCGGGGTGGGGGTGCGCCAGATCAGCCGCAGCAGGTCGTCGCGGCGCCAGTGCATCAGGGTGAAGGCGACCCCGAACAGGGCGGCGTTGCCGATGCCCCAGGACAGCACGCCGGGCGCGATGTAGTTGATGTACGACAGGCCGCCGTCGACGGACTGTCCCCGGAAGATCATCCCGAAGACGACCAGGAAGAGCAGCGGGAACGCGAAGGTGAAGATCACCGAGGTGCGGTCGCGGATGTAGGCGAGGTAACTGGCCCTGGTCATGGCGGTGTAGGCGTTCACGGTCAGTGCTCCGTTGCGGTCAGTTCGAGGTAGGCGTCCTCGAGGGTCGCCGTGCGGGTGGTGATCTCCTCCAGGGCGACCAGGTCGCCGAGGGCGACCAGCACCTGGTTGGCGGACCTGGTGGAGATCACCACCTCACCGCCCTCGACGGTCACCTGGTCGACACCGACCAGGCGCCGCGCGTCCTCGGCGTCGATCCGGTCGGCCGGGACCAGCAGCCTGGTGGGGGCGTCGAGCGACCTGATCAGGTGGCGGGGGCTGTCCACGGCGAGCACGGCGCCCCGCGCGATGATCGCCACCCGGTCGCACAGCGCCTCGGCCTCGTCCAGGTGGTGGGTGGTGTAGACGATGGTCCGGCCGTCGCCCTTCAGGGCCCGCAGAACGTCCCAGAGGGAGCGTCGGGCCGCCGGGTCGAGGGCGGCGGTCGGCTCGTCCAGGAAGATCAGCTCCGGCTCGTGGATGAGCGCGGTGGCCAGGGCCAGGCGCTGGCGCTGGCCTCCGGACAGCTGGTCCACCCGGCGGTCGGACTGCTCCCCGAGGTCCACCAGGTCGAGGGCGCGTAGGGCTGCGGCCGCATCCAGGCGGTAGAGCGCGGCGACGGTCCGCAGGTGCTCCAGCGCGGTCAGCCGGGTGAAGAAGGCCGAGCTCTGGGTCTGGATGCCGAGGCGCCGCAGCAGGGCGGTGTTCCTGGGCCAGGGGCTTTCGCCGAGCACGCTGACGCTGCCGGCGTCCGGTGTCCGCAGTCCCTCGACGATTTCGACCAGGGTGGTCTTGCCCGCGCCGTTGGGGCCGAGGATGCCGAAGAACTCGCCTCTCTCCACCGTCAGTGACACCCCGTCGAGTGCCTGGACCGTGCCGTACCGCTTGCGAACGCCGGTCAGCGCCACCGCCGCGTCCGGGCGGCTGTCACCTGTGCTCATCAGTGCTCTCTTCTCCTTGCCGACATGCCGACATCACGTCACCCGCTCACTCGTCCGCTCGCTTCGCCCGCTGCTCGCGGTAGGCCCGAACCGCCCGGCCGCCCGCCCACAGCACCAGCGCCGCCAGCACCGCCAGCACCGGCAGGTACCCGGCGAGCGGGCCGAACGCTGCCGCCAGCAGCCCGCCGAGGGCGGCGAGCAGCCCGGCGGCCAGCACCGCGCAGCCGAGCGCGTAGCCGCCGAGGACCAGCCTCGCCCGCACCGGGTGGCCGCGCAGCGCGGTGGCGTCGCGGCGTACCGCGGAACGGGCCAGCAGGACGACGAACCGGCGGCTCTCAGTGGCCAGTTGGAGGCAGTCCAGGGCGTACCCGAGAGCCTTGTAGCCGTCCAGCGGGGGCAGCGGAAGCAGGTTGCCGAGCGCGAGCGCGGTGCCGAGCAGCAGCAGTGCGCCCAGGAAGGGCCTGGCCTGGGCGTGTGCGGGCAGCAGCATCCAGACGGGGTAGAACGGCAGCAGGAAGGCCAGGTTCATCACGGCCCCGGCCATGGCGGTGGCGATCTGCTCGCGGCGGCGGGCGAAGAACCGTACGTCCTCCACCTCGCAGTACAGGTAGGTCATCGGCAGCACCCAGCGCAGACCGATCTCGCCGACCCGTCCGCCGAAGGCCCGTCCGACCAGTCCGTGGGCCAGTTCGTGCAGCGCGAGACTCGCCCACAGCAGGGTGCCGACCGCCAGCAGGGCGACGGGGTTCCCGGTGAGCCGCACGGTCTCGTCGACGAGGGTGGCGAGGTTGACGGCGACACCGACCGGCAGCGCCGCAACCAGGGCCAGCAGCGGGAGGAGGAACCGGCGGCGGCGGGCGAAGCCGGTGGCCGGGTGCAGCCGGTCCAGCAGCGCAGGTGCGTCGGCGACCATCCGGACCCGTCCGGCGAGCACGGTCGAGCGGGTGGGCTCGGGGGCCTGCCGAGGAGCCGGCGGCGGAGCGTCGTCGAGCAGTCCCCGGGTGTACAGCAGCCCCAGCATCTGCTGCCACTGGGGCTCACCGAGCCGGGCCCGGAACCGCACGGCGTACTGCTCGCCGATCTCGGCCAGGGACCGGGTGCCGTCCAGCCGGGTGATGATGAAGTGCTCCTTCGCCCCGAGCTCCAACTGGCGTCCACTCGTCGGGTCCAGCACCAGGTGGACCTCGGCTGCGCCGCGCCACAGCGGTCGGCCGAACCGCAGCTCGGAGCGCACCTTGGGCCGGAGGGCGATGAGTTGACGGCTGCTCACGGTATCACCGAGGGCTGCGGCTCGCGCAGGGCGCGGGCCAGGATGTACGAGAGGAAGGCCTCGTCGCGGACCGTGACCGAGAGCCGGTTGTTGGTCATGTGCACGTACGGGAAGAGCAGCATCGGCAGGGCCTGCGCCGGGTCCGTGACGGTCAGGTCGCGTTCGCCGTCCCAGGAGCGGAAGACCAGCTCGCCTCGGCGGGCCAGGCCGCTCGCCCGTTCGCGCAGCTCCAGGCAGTGCTCGGCCCAGCCGCGCAGTCGGCTCGGCAGCCGCTGCGGTGCCTGCTCCACGATCGCCGCGCGGATCGCCCGGAACCGGGTCGGCAGGGCGTCGCCCATGCTCCGGTAGGCGCGGTCGTACCCCTGCTGGGCGGTGTAGTTGGTGCCCTCGAACGCGCCGTTCCAGAAGGCGTGGTAGCGGTCGAGGAAGGCCAGCAGGTCCCCCTCCTCGGGCAGGAAGCAGGCGGCCGCGGTCATCATCAGCTGAGCGGCGAGGCCCAGCACCACCGTGCGCAGATGCAGGTTCATGGTCCGGGTGGCCTCGACGACCAGATCGCTGGAGTGCTGGAAGTGCCACTCGGCGAGGTCGATCCCGTCGGGGCCGCCGTACTTGCCGTACTCGGGCTCGTACGGCTCGTGGCTGAAGGTGTTGTTCTCGCGCAGCCTCATCCGACCGTCCGGGCCGAGCAGGCGCTCGCGCTCCTCCTCCCGGTACTCCAGCTCGAACATGGTGTTGTAGAGCTCGGCGAAGAAGCTGTCCTTCACCTCGTAGAGGGCCGGGCGGCGGCGCAGGAACTCCGCGACGGCCGCCTCGGCCCGCTGCCGCACCTGCTCGGCGGCGTGCGCGCCGGCGGGCCGCAGCCGTAGCCGCAGGTGTGGGCCCTCCACCCAGTAGTTGATGAAGAAGTACCCTGCGAGCAGGCCCTCTTCGGTCAGCTCCGCGATCAGCGGACGGACGCACTGGAGCAGCAGCGGGCGCGGGCTGGCGGCATAGAAGACGTGCAGCGCGAGCCAGTCGCCCGGGGCGGCCTCGGGGGTGGTCTGCGGCGTTCGCGCGTCAGTCATGGTTCGGCTCTCCTTGCTGCTGCTCGGGCGCGGCGGCCTCCGCGCGGGGGATGATCTCCAGGGCCAGCTCAGCGACGTGGTGCCCGTGGGCGGAGCGCACGTGCAGGGCGTCCTCGCCCGGCAGCATCTCCTCCAGCACGAGCCGCCCGGGCCCGCCGGCCAGCAGCCCCTCCAGCGCTGTCAGCGAGAGCGGGCTGGCGAAGTCCACGTACTGCGGTTTGGCGGCCCCGAGGGGGGCGCCGGCCCCTTCGGGGTACGCCCTGGCGAAGACCGTCGCCGGCAGGGCGTGCCGGCGGCGCCAGCGCTGCCACTCCAGGAACCTCTCCGACTCGGGTGTTCCCGGCGGGAGTTGGGGCAGCGCCGCGGCGGTGGCGGTCCAGCTGCGCCGGTGCAGCACGAGACTGCCGTACCGGACCCTGGGGCGGCGGGTGACACCGGAAACCGCCGGTCCCGCGGGCACCCCGCGCCACAGCTCGGGGGTCACCCGCGAGGTGGGCGAGAAGAGCAGCAGGCTGCGCGGGATCTCGGGCAGCACCATCGGGACGAGGTAGCCGAGGTAGACCGGGATCACCTCGGCGCCCAGTCGGCGCGAGCGCAGGACCAGCCGGTCGGCGTCCGGGTCGTGCTCGACGTACAGGTCGTCGAGGTGGATCTGCGCGGTGTCGGGTGCGGTGCTGGTCTCGCCCGGGCAGACGAGCTCGTAGTCGGTCAGGCGGGCGTGCAGGTTCAGGTTCGTGGTGGCCGATCCGGCGGTGACCTCGGCGAGAACCGCCTGCTCGGGCCGCACCTCCCGCAGGGTGGCGCGCAGCGCGGCGGGCAGGCCGCCGCCGGCGGTGCCGGCGTCGGTGTCGGTGTCGGCGTCGGTGTCGGCGCCCTCGAAGCAGTGAGTGAAGCGGGTGAAGGGGAAGCAGAGGCCACCGTAGGAGTGGTTGAGCACCACCCGCGGATCGTCCTCGCCGAACCCCCCGGACAGCTGCACGAAGTGACTGTGCGGCGTGAAGTCACCGCCGAGCGAGCCGAGTTCGGTGGCCACGGAGGCGAGGTCGGCACCGTCGAGCGTCAGCTCCTCGGCACCCTCCGGGAGCTGCTCCCACAACCCGCGCATCCGCCGCACCAGTTCGGCACGGGCGCGGTCGAGGGCGGTGAGCTCCGGCAGGCCGAGCCAGTTCTCCTCCGGCGGGTAGCCGCCGTGTTCGGCCTCGGCCGGCTTGGCCGCGGTGAACTGGAGGTACTGGTTGAAGATGTCCTCGTGGAAGTCGTGCACCAGCTGCAGCAGGTCGTCGCTGCGGCCGCCCCGACCGTGGCGGGCGAGGAAGAAGCCCTTCAGGGTGAGCCGTTGGGCCAGGCCGAGGTCGAAGACCGGCAGGATCCGGGTGAGCTCCGCCAGCGGTCGGGCCGCCAACCCAGCCCACAGCTGCGCGTCGGCTTCCACCTCCCCCGCGGAGACGTCCTCGTAGAGCAGGGTCTGCGGTACGGACGCCTGCTGCTCGCCCAGGTCGCGCTGGATGGCGAGGAGTTCACGGCGGATCTCGGCCAGCAGCGCCCGTCGGGTCGGGACGTCGCCCGACGGGTAGCGCTCGATCGCGGCCAGCGGTGCGGCGAGCCGGTCGGCGACCGCCTCCGCCCACGGGCGGTCGAGCGAGCGCAGGGCCTGCTGGAAGGAGCGCAGCGGGTCGCCGGTGTGCACATCGGTGGCGAGTAGGGGCAGTTGCAGGATGCCGACCTCCAGCAGGGCGACCAGGTAGCGCTCGGCGTCCTCGCGGCCGGAGCCGGAGTTGGGGTCAAAACCGGACTTCGAGCCGGAGTCGGAGCCGAGCGCGGCCGCGAGTTCGCCGTAGCGGATCAGCGGCCGCTGCCGGAAGAGTTCCAGCAGGCGCTCCAGAACTCCGCTGAGTCTCAGGAAGAACAGCCGGTCCCGGGCCGCGTCGAAGCTCACCGAGGCCCTGTCGTCACCCGCGGTCACCGAGCGCCGAACGTAGCGGACCCGGTCCTCGGTCAGCTCCATGCCGGAGGCGGGAGCCACCGGCAGGTCGCTCCTGCGCGCCGGGTCGGCCGCGATGAGTTCGGCCAGCCGGGCGAGGACCACGACGTTCAGCCTGGGGTGGCTGCCGCGCTCGGCGCCCAGCAGCACCTCGGCCCGGCCCGCGCCCGCCCCAACTCGGAAAGTACCGGCCGCCACCGGCGTGAAGGTACTGAACGGGCTGGTCTTGCAGGCCGTCCGGTACAGGTACGACAGCAGCGACCGCTCCATCTTGCGGGTCCGCTTGTCCGGTGCCGCGCTCGGCGCACCGATGCCGTCCAGGCGCCCCTCCAGGGACGGCGAGGCGAGCAGCAGGCCGAGCCGCAGCTCGTCCAGGTCGGCGAGGCGGCGCAACTCGGCCCGGGTGCGCACGAGTTCCCGTTCGAAGAGGGTGGACCCAGTGTCCCGCAGCTGCGCCAGGCGGCGACGGGCCGGCAGCCACTGGGCCAGCAACTCACCGGTCCCGGTGTCCAGTCGGCCGACCAGGTCGAGGGCCTCTGCGGGCCGGTCGGGCATCCGGCTGTTGAACACCCCTCGACGCAGCTCCAGCAGTCGACGACGCAGGCCGGCGTCGGGGGCGGCCTTGACGAGCGCCGAGAGCGGTTCGCTGAGCCGGGAGCCCAGTTCGGCGACGCGCTCCTCCTCGGCCACCAGCTCCTCGGCCCAGCCGAAGGCCTCGGCCGATCGCAGGCCGTGCACGGCTTCGACGGGCAGCCCGCCGGCGCGCAGCATGAAGCGGGGCCCGAGGCCGTACCGTGGTCCGGTCAGGGTGCCGGGCAGTCCCTGCTGCCCGGCGGCGGGCGCAGCGCCCTCCGGAGTCACCGGGGATTCCGTGGTGGTCAACGTTCCTCCGCCCAGTCAGACGATCGCGTGGTCGAAGTCGGCCGGGCTGCGGTGTTCCTGTCCGATCATCATGATCAGCAGAGGCAGTTCCTCGCCGTCCGCGAGGCCCAAGTGCTCGGTGTAGGAGACGGAGTCGAAGCCGAGTGCCACCCCGCAGGCCAGCCCGGCCGCCGGGGCGACCGTGTAGAGGGCCTGCGAACTCGCGCCCACGGCGGCGTTCACCAGCCGCAGGCCCCGGTCCCCGACGGCGTCAAGCACGGCCGGGGTGGGTGCGGTGACCACGATCACCGCGCCGGCCTGCTCCAGGTTGTAGTTGTCCAGGAAGTAGTTCCGCTGCAGGAACCAGCCCTGCGGGCCGGGCTTCACCGGCCGCAGCGAGCGGTCGGCCGGCTCGTACGCGTAGGCACCGGCGGGTACATCGGCGACGTGGTTGACGAACACGTGGAGCCGGGTCAGCGACGCCTCGCCGGGGCCTTCCGCACAGCCCGTCAGCCGGCCCGCCGAAGCGGCGGCGGCGAGCGCGGTCGACAGCTGCGCGGCGGTCATCGCCGGCTTTCCGGTGAACCGTCCGAAGCTGCTGCGTCTGGCGCGCAGCGCCTCCCGGACGCCCAGCGCCGGTTCCTGCGGCGCGGGCAGCGGGATCGGCGCACCGACCGGGTGCTCCGGCTCGGCGGCCGCCCGGACGCGGGCCCAGGCCGTCTCCAGAGCCGCGTCCAGAACGCCCGCCGCCGGGCGGTCGACGGCACCGGCGAGGGTCGCCTCGTGGATGCGCCGGACGGTGTCGAAGGCGATGACCGTCCGCGAACGCTCCTGGTCGGCCGCCCGGACCCGGGCCCCGGTGGGCGCGCTCGGCAGCGGCCCGGTCCTCGGCCGGGCCCAGCGCAGCGGAACGACGGCGAACACGCCCTCCTGCTCCGGCCGCAGTCCGAGCAGCCGACCGATCCGCTCCTCGTCGAACCAGAGCGCGGCACCGAGGTGCAGGCCCTGCGCACCGGCCCAGATCCGCCAGGTCTCCAGCAGCGCGCCGATGTCCATGGTGACCACGTGGTAGGCGAAGCTGTTGTACTTGAAGGCGTTCTGCCAGAACTTGACCGTCAGCACCAGGAACTGGTCGCAGTCCTCGGCGAAGCCGCCCAGCGCCGCGCGTACGTCGACCGTCACGTCGCCGGTCAGCAGCCGCCGCATCGAGTGGTGCGGTGTCGCGTAGTGGTGGACACCGGGGGTCAGCGGGCCGCTCGCCCCGCTGACCCAGTGGATGCCGATCGGGTACAAGCCACCGCCCGACGCGGTGCCCCGCGAGAAGTTGGCGTGCGGGTAGCGGGGCAGCGTGCCGAGGTCCGAGTTGGCCTGCACGGCGAGCCGCCGGCCGGTCAGCCCGTAGGAGTCCCGGAGCATCCCGCCGAGCAGCGGCAGGGTGAAGCCGTCCTCGCCGCGTGGTCCGAACAGTCCGCGACGGACTCCCGCCGACGGGTCGGGCGGGCAGTCGGGCAGGGGGAAGTGCGGTGCGGCGGGGAAGTACTTGTCCTTCCTGGGCCGGTCGGCCCAGTCGGGCACGAAGTCGGCGGGCTCCATCGGGACCCGGCCCCGCCACAGCACCGCGGACGCGTACTCGCGGGCGTAGCCCATGGTCGTTCCTCTCTCGTACGCCTGGCACGTCTCGGCGGTCCGTTGTCGCCGGTGCCCGGGCTGGGCGGGGCTCAGGGGAAGGGGTGCGGGGCGGGGTTGAGCTCGTCCGCCCGCAAGTCGCGCTCGCGCAGGCCGGCCGCGCGCGGCGCGGTCCGCAGCCGGGGCATGGTCAGCGCCCGCTGGCGCCGCCAGCCGAAGTCGATCGGCAGCAGACCGGGAACCAGCACCGACGCTGTGTGCAGGCCCGACGCGCGCTGCTCGGGCATGGTCTGGTCGACCACGACGACGTCGAAACCGGCCGCCGCCACCGCGTCGACGCAGCGACGCAGGTCCTCTCGCAGGTCGTCGGAGGGACCGAGCGACCCCTCGGCGAGCCGTCCCGGCGGGGCGGGTTCGCCCTGCCCGTCCGGCCTGTCCAGCAGGAAGTCGGCGTACCGCGCCATCTCGGGCAACCCGTACAGCAGCGGGTGGTCGTGCAGCACCCGCACCTGGTCGAAGTCCTCGGCCATCGCCCGCAGCCGGGGCTCCTCACGGGCGGTGCGGCTGCGCAGGTTGACCGCGTCGGTGGCGATCTCGCACAGACCGGCCCACAGCGCCGCCTCCGGGTCCAGGCTCGCGCCCGCCCCGAAGCAGAGCCGGCCCGGCCCGCCGTCGATCCGTTCGGCGACGGCGGTCACCACCGGGATCGGGAAGCTGATCCGGGTGTCGAAGAAACGGGCCCGGTAGCCGTACATCTCCAGCCTGTCCACCATCGCTCGGGTCTGCGGCCTGGTGCTGCTCCTGCCGTCCAGCTCGGGCAGGGCGAGCCGGCCGTACCAGGCGAGCAGGAAGGCGTCCCGCTCGACCGCCTCCATGAGCCCGAAGTAGATCGCCTCCTCCAGACAGCCGCCTGAGGCGCAGCCGTTGGAGCTCTCCTGGACGAAGCGGTTCTCGAGCCCGCCGGGCGCGTGGTAGTAGGCCAGGATCTCCGGCACCAGCAGGGGCCGTCGGTCACGCAGCGACCAGCCCCACACCCAGGGGATCGGCCGGCTCGGCGAGAACGGTCGCACCGCGGCCTCGCGGTGGAACTCCTCCGTGTAGAGCCCGCAGACCCGGGGATCGAGCGCCTGGTCCCCGAGGTCGTCGAAGGCCGCGACCACCGTGGTCCGCTTGCCGCGCGCCCGCATCCCGGCGAACCGCTCCAGCCCCTCCAGCAGGCCGACATCGGTACTGGCGCGGTAGCCGGCGGTGTGGCCGCCCCAGAAGCACTCCCGCAGGTAGTCGCCGGAGCGCATGGTGAAGCAACCGACCGTCGACGAGGTGGAGGCGGAGACCAGATCGGGGACCACCGAGGGGCCGAGCATCCCGGCCACCGGGTTGACGAACGCCGGCAGCGACAGCCGGTACTCCTCGATCGCGCGCAGCCGGAAGTCGTCCGGTGAACGCTTCGGCCGGCTCACCGGCTCGATCCGGGCGGCCTCGGCGCCGTCCTCCGTACGGTGGTCACACCGCGGGCACTCCGCGTCGGTGAGCAGCGGGAATCCGCTCACGCGCAGCGTCTCCAGGTCGAGCAGGTGGACGACGGGCAACTGCTGCTCGCCCGGGCGGCCGTTCCCGTTGGCCGGGCGGCGCTCCGCGCGGGCCGCCAGCAGGGCGGCCAGCGCGTCGGTGAGGAACGGCACCGCCCACGGCGGACTGCCCGCCGCTCTGGTGCCGGAGCCCAGTTCGAGCGCTTCGCGGAGCGGCCCGGAGCGGACCGCCTGCCAGCGCCGGGCGAGGCAGCGCGGACAGGGCGATGCCGCACCATCGTCGGTGGGTGGGCTGTCCGGACTGTCCGGACCGACGATGGCGTGGTGGCTGTAGACGTGCACGGGCACCGGCCACCCGGCGCCCCGGGGGCCGCCCTCGCCGACCGTGAGCTCGTCGCGGGCACCAAGTATCGCCAGCTCGACCGGACCGACCTGGCGCTCCGTCAATTCGACTGCCAGGGCGTCGAAGAACTCGCTCCAAGGGCCGACGTACGCCACGCCCACCGTGGGCGAGCCCCCGAGCAGGCCGGTGCCGAGTGGACGGCCCGGGATGTCGTCAGACATCCGAAGTCCCGTCCGTGAGGAGCACCTTGACCACCTCGACCCGACCGGCCCGCAGGTCGGCCGGCCCGCACGGGGCCAGCAGGACGTCCCGTCCACCGGCCCGGAGCCGCTCCAGCACCCGCGCCCAGTCGAGGTCCGCACCGAGCACGGCCTCGGCTTCGCCGACGGGCAGCAGCACGGCCGGGTCCAGTTCGCCGATCAGCGGGTCGCCGAAATCGTTACCGTCCTCGGCAGCCGGGTCACGGTCGAGCTGCACCGCACCGAGCAGGTCGCGGACCGCCTCCAGCGCGGCGTCCCGCACGCCGAGGCCGCTGCCGAGCGCCCAGCGGTACCGGTCCGCGCCGGGGTCCACGGCCCTGGCCAGCACCACTGGCAGCGGCTCCCCGGCGCCGCCGAGCCGCAGCAACTCCAGCTCCAGGCCGTGGTTCCGGGCCGATCGGGCGAGGAAGGTGAGCTGCACGTCCTGCTGGAACAGCTCCGGCGGAACGGCGACCGGCGCGAGCCGCCCGCGCAGCGTCCGGCGCAGCGCGTCGTACCCGAGCGCCGTGCGCAGACCGCGCGCGGCCGCCTCGGCGAGCGAGCCGCCGGCGCCGGTGCCCGCGGAGGTGGCCTCGAAGGCCCGGTCCCGGTTGTGCGGGCCGAAGGTGCGCAGCGCGGCCACCGGGACCAGCATCCGCTCGCCCGTCAGCAGCGATGTCGCCGGACTCCAGTCCCGGACGGTGCCGAGCGGCACACCACTGGCGGTGCTCAGCGACTCCGGACGCGCCTTTGCGAGCTCCGCGCCGCCCCGGCCGGCCGACACGGGTGGGACCACGTGCTCGGTGTAGACCTCGGCGGCCCGGTACAGGGCGCGCAGCCGCGCCCCCGCCACGTGGTGCACGTCGGCCGCGGAGATGTGCCGTCGCCGGCCGGGGGCCAGGTTCAGGCTCACGGTGCCGACCTTCAGCGGGGTCTGCCGCCAGGAGTCGTCGGCGTAGCGGGCGAACACCCCGGCGTACGGGCCGACCAGAACCGCGCGGGCGTCCAGCTCGGACAGCGCCGCCTCCGACTCGCCCTGCTCGCCCGACCAGCTCTGCTCCCGCCCGTACCCGGCGAGGTCCGCCTCGGTGACGTCGGCCTCGGTGACGTCCGCCTCGGTCACGGCGAGATCGGCGCAGCGCGGGCACCGAGGGTGGGGCAGCAGCGGCTCGCCGACCACGTCCAGCGAATCCAAGTCCTGTACCAGCAGCCGACCGTCGGTCTCGGCCGGCAGCGCGCCGGTGGTGAGCCGGAAGACCTCGTAGCCGAGCAGGTTGCCGAGCATCGCGGCGAGCGGCCCTCGGGGCTCTCGGTCGCCAGGGGCCAGCGGCGCCAGCGGTGCGAGGCCGCTCCACAGCTCGGCCGCGTCACCCGGGAGCCCGGCCGTGCCGAGGCGCAGTGCCGCGCACATCCAGCATCCGGTGCGGTCGGCGGACATCAGCGGACCGATCACCGCACTGCCGCCGATCGTCCAGGCCGACAGCAGCAGTCGGCCCGCCGGGATCCCCGCCTCCAGCAGCCGGTTGATCCGCAGGGTACCGGTCGGCCCGGTCACCAGCACCACGTCGAACCCGTCGAGCTCCCCCCATCCGGCGCCGGGCCGGCCGGCGGCACCGGTCATCAGGGTGGTGACCGTCGCCGGGCAGCCGGCCTTGACGAGCGCGGCAACCTCCGCCTCGACCTCGGCGAAGCCGGTCAGTTCGGCCAGGCCCGGCAGGACGCCGACCGCGGCGCAGCCGTTGCGCACCAGGCTGAGCACGCTCCACCGGGCGAGCTCGTCGTCGCCGAGGACGGCGACACGGGTGTCCCGGAACCGGCGGAAGCGCTCCTCGGCCTCGCCCACGTAGTGGTCGATGTACTCGATCTGCGGACCGAACCGGGCGGTGACCTCGGGTGCGAGCATCGAGGGGCCCTCGGGTGCCGGTCCGGCGTCGCGGGCGAAGCCGCGACCGTAGAGGGTGCGGACCAACTCGGTGAGCATGGTGCGGTGGTGCTCGCCGAATCCCTGGCTGATCTGGGCCACGGTGTGACGGCCGTTCAGGTGCGGCACGATCAGCGAGGCGAAGCGGTAGGCGTCCTTCGCCGTGAGACCGAAGCCGCCGTGGGCGTTGTGGAACAGCACCCCGTCCGGGGTCTGGGTGTACAGCACGTCGCGACGGATCCGTGGACGGCTGTCGGCGATCTCCTCGTACGGGGGCATGTCCCTCACACCTCAGTGGTACGCAACGGGGCGGCTGACTGCCGCACGGATGGGAGCGGATCGGCACAGGCACCTGGCTGTGCCGGGCCCGGCCCTCCCGGGGCACGAGCCCAACTGCCCGCCGCCGCACGGGTGAAGGCGCGGAGCAGCTCGTGCACGCGGTAGCGGCCGCACGGGCCCTCCTGCAGCAACCCGGCCCGCACCAGGCCCGCCAGGACCACTTCTCCGGTTTCTCCGGTTTCTCCGGTTTCTCCGGTGGCGGATCCGGTCATCGCGTCCGCCCCCGGGGCCTGGGCGGGATCGGAATCGGCACCTGGAGCCCGCCAGGGTCCCAGCGACTGGCCGCGCAGCACCGCGAGCTGGAGGCGCCGCAGGGCCGGTCCCGGCTCGACGCCGAGCTCGTCGTGCAGGTGGTCGCGGACCCGGCGGTACTCGGCGAGGGCGTCGGCGCGCCGGCCGGTCCGGTACAGCGCCTCGATGAGCTGTTCCCAGAACCGCTCATGGGCCGGGTGCGATCTGGCCAGCGGCCAGAGTTCGGCCAGGACTTCGCGACATCGCCCCAGGAGGAGTTCGATGTCGTAGACGCGTTCGACGGTCCGCAGCCACTCCTCCGCCAGCCGCGGGACCTCCTCGCGATGCAGGACGTCGGAGTGCACATTGCCGAGCACGGGCGGCTGCCACAACTTCAATGCGGCTCGCAGCAGGGCGAGTTCGGCCACCGGCTCGGCGGCACCGTCGGCTCGCCCGAGTAACTCGCGGAACTCCAGCAGGTCGAGGGTGCGCGCGTCGACGGCCATCCGGTAGCCGCCGGGCAGCGCCTCGATGGTGCTGCCGGAGATGCCGTACTTGGCGAAGAGCCGTCGTAACCTCAGCACACAGGAGTGCAGGGCCGCCTTGGCCGTGGCCGGAATCTCCTCGCCCCAGATCGCGCGCTGGAGCGACTCCACGGGCACGACCGCGTTGGGGCGCGTCAGCAGCGCCGCCAGCAGCGAGGCCGGCTTGGACGGCTGGAGCACCGCCGTCTCCCGGCGGTCCGCGATGGCCAGCAGCCCGAGCACGGTGAACCTGACACCGCCGCCCTGCCCGGTTTCCGCCGCCACGCCCACCCCGCCTCCCTCTCAACCACCGCCTCCGGGCACGCCGAAGGCGCACACTGACGAAGGGTTGACACCGACCCGAAACAGCTCCGAACGACGCGGCGCGCCTGCCGGATGAGCCAGTTCGTCGACACGCCCGGTTTGACAGGGCCAGACCGTATGGGCTGACGATCATTCAAGTCAATGGTGTTGCTTTGCTTTCAAAAACTTTCCATGACCCGCCGACAACCATTCCGGACCACGTCACACCACGTTCCGGCAAGGGCCATCCGCATACGGACTCCACACTCAACAGCGGTCCTCACCCACATCCACGACGACGTCGCAATGATGAGCGCAGGGCACACGGGAGGTAACGGGAGAGCAATGGATGGGCCAACGCCGACGCAAGTCATCGGCGCCGGTACCGACATCCCCGGACCGACACCGTCGACAGCACACGGCCGAGGCCCCTGGCGGTGACAGCCCATGATTGCGCGCGGTCAACCATTTCGCCAGAGCTGCGCACCCCTCCTCGGAGACCGAACGCTCCCGGTGCGCGGCGATCAGATCGCGGTACCAGGCGTACGACGCCCTCGGCGTGCGGCGCTGCGTCGCCGCCCGCGCTCGCCGACGACCTCGTCGCCGGGCTCCGGGCCACCGCCGCGACCGGCTACCTGGCCCCCTTCGCCAATGCCCTGGCCACCTGGCAGGCCACCGCCGAGCTGCTCGCATCGGGCGCCGACGGCGACAGCCGGACGGGCCGACGCCGACCGCCGTCGGGGGCGGGGCCCTCCGGACGGCGGCCGGGTGGCGGGGTCAGGCCGGGGCGCCGCGCAGCTCAAGGGTGCAGCACTTGACGCTGCCGCCGGCCTTGAGCAGCTCGGTGACGTCGATCCCGATCGGTTCGAACCCCCGCGCGCGCAGCTGCGCCGCCAGGCCCACCGCCGCCTCCGGCAGGACCACCCGGAGGCCGTCCGAGACCGCGTTCAGACCGAAGACGGCGGCGTCTTCGTCGGTGGCGATCACGGCGTCCGGGTACAACTCGGCGAGGGTGCGGCGACTGTCCGGCGAGAAGGCGGCCGGGTAGTACATGACCTCGGTCTCGCTCAGCACCGCGAGTGCCGTGTCCAGGTGGTAGTAGCGCGGGTCGACCAGCTCCAGGGTGACCACCGGGCGGCCGAGCACCCGCTCCGCCTCAGCGTGCGCGCGGCGGTCGGTGCGGAACCCTGTGCCGGCCAGCACGCGCTCTCCGACCAGCAGGTAGTCGCCCTCGCCCTCGTTGGTGAACTCGGCGCGGTGCACGGTCCGGTAGCCCCGGGAGCGGAACCACTCGACGTAGGCCGGGGCCTCGTCGACGCGCTCCTGGTGCCGGAACCGCGCCACCAGGGCGGTGCCGTCGATCACGGTCGCGCCGTTGGCCGCGAACACCATGTCGGGCAGGCCCGGGATCGGGGTGATCAGCTCGACGGTGTGGCCGAGCTCCCGGAACAACGTGTACAGCCGTTCCCACTGGGCGACGGCCCGGTCGGCGTCGGTCGGCTTCGCCGGCTCCATCCACGGATTGATCGAGTAGTCCACCGTGAAGTGCGACGGACGGCACATCAAGTAGCGGCGCGGGCGGGCGGTGCGGGACAAGGGCGGTCTCTTCCTTCCGGCGGGGTGGTGCGGAGGGGAGCCGGGCGGGGCCTGGTTGCGCTCGCGCCCGGGCGGGTTCCCGGGACCGGGACGGCGCCGGCCCGGCGCGGATCGCGCGGTGCTCGGTCGGCGTCCCGGGTGGTTGTCGTCGGCCCCGAGCGTGCCGGGTTCGGCGATCGTGCACATGGCCGCGATCTGCACGGCGGTCGGACGGCGGCGGTCCAGCCGGGGTCGGCGGCCGGACCGGACCACCGCCCGGGCTGAACCCCCGGACCGGCGCGGTCCGTTCCCCTGCTCGACGACAGCCGGCAGGGGGCCGGTGACGGCAGGAGGAGCCGACCGGGCCCACGGGGCCGGCGCGGCGGGCGAGGGGCGGGAGCCATGGCGGAGAAGCGCACGGTGATCAGTCGGACGGTCCGGCGGCGGGCGGGCATCGCCGCGCTGGTCGTGGGTGGGCTGGGCGCAGCGGCGGGCGCCGCCGCCTTCACCGGCGGTGGGTCGGCCGATCCCGGGGCGGCGGCCCGCCCCGGGGTCTTCGCCGGCGGCGCGGCCGTGACGGCCACGGACCCGGCCTCCGCCTCGCCCACAGCGACGGAGCCACCCACCGACACACCGAGCGGCTCGCCCACCGCCGCCGCCTGGACGGCGACCGGCGTCCGCGGTGCCGCGCCGACGGCGGCCACCCCGGGGGCCGAGCCCGGTCAGCCGGAGGCAGGCGCCGGCCGGCCGCCCCAGCCCGGCCTCGGCTCCCCGACCGGGACGGGTACGACCGGCCCGGGCAGCCCGACCGGTCCCGGGAACGGCGGTGGCACCGCCCCGGCCACCGGCACTCCCGTCACCGTGGGCGGCGCCGACCTGGACACTCCCCGGATGAAGGACATCGCGCAGCAGCTGGTCTCCAGCGCCGAGAACTCCTCGCTCGACTGGCGCGCCCAGTACAGGTACATCGAGGACATCCACGACGGCCGCGGCTACACCGGCGGGATCATCGGGTTCACCTCGGGCACCAGCGACATGCTCCAGCTCGTCAAGCGCTACCAGACGCTCAAGCCGGGCAACGTGCTGGCGCCGTACATCCCGGCGCTGGAAAAGGTGAACGGCTCCGACTCACACGCAGGCCTGGACCCGTCCTTCGTCGGCGACTGGCGCAAGGCGGCCCAGGACCCGGCCTTCCAGCAGGCCCAGAACGACGGACGCGACCGGGTCTACTTCAACCCCGCCGTCGCCCAGGCCAAGGCGGACGGGCTGCACGCACTCGGCCAGTTCGTCTACTACGACGCGATCGTCATGCACGGCCCCGGCAGCGACCGGCTGAGCTTCGGCGGAATCCGCGCGGCAGCGCTGGGCAAGGCCAAACCGCCGTCCGGGGGCGGTGACGAGACCGCGTACCTGAACGCGTTCCTCGACGCTCGCCGGGCCGCCATGAAGGCCGACCCCTCGCACCAGGACACCAGCCGGGTCGACACCGTCCAACGGGTGTTCCTGAAGGCCGGCAACCTCACCCTGGCCACTCCGCTGCGGTGGACCATCTACGGCGACTCGTACAGCATCACGGGCTGACGGCGCCACGGGCCGAGCAATCGTCGTCGGTGCGCTCACGCCGCCCACTCCTGACCACCGGCCCCGTCGACCCTCTGGGGTCGACGCCGAAACCTTCCGGTGCCGACACCAGCGGGTGGTTCACGCCGGGCCGTGGTTCATCCAGCGGTCGGGACCGGGGTCGCGGCCTTCCGCGCGGGCCGTGAGCCGGTCGAGGTAGTGCCCCCACCCCTGGGCGTGCGGTTCCCGTGCGACCGGCGGAAGGTCGCGGTGGACCAGGCGGAGCAGGGTGCCGTCGCCGTCGGGCCGCAGAGTGATCTCCACGGTGCTGGAGCCGGGCGGCACGGGCATGTCGCCGGTCTCCCAGCCCCAGGTGAAGACCACGCGGTTGGGCGGGTCGAACTCCAGGAAGCGGCCGGAGGCGTGGTTGTCGCCGGTCACGTTGGTCCGGTACGGGCCGTCGGGCCGGAAGGAGAACTCGCCGTCACGGCCCATCCAGGACAGCCAGCGGTCGCGGTCGGTGAAGAACGAGAACACCGTCTCGGGGCGGGCGGCGATCCGCCGTTCGAGGGTCACCAGTTCGCCGTTCATCTGGTCGGTTCCTCCTGTTGCGCGTCCTGTTCGGCCCGTTCCGCCTGCTCGGCGAGGGCGGCGAGGGCGTCCAGCCGACCGGCCCACATGGTCTGCAGATAGTCGGCAAGCGGCCCCAGCGCGGTGCGATCGGCCCGGTAGAAGCGCTTGCGGCCCTCCTGCCGCAGGGTAACCAGGCCGGTGTCCCTGAGCACCTTGAGGTGCTGGGAGACCGCGCCGAAGGTGACGTCGAACCGCTCGGCGATCTCGCCGGCCGACATCTCGTCGTCCCAGACCAGCCGCAGGATCTCGCGCCGTCGGGGCTCGGCGATCGCTTGCACCGCTTCCATGCCGTCATTTTAGTCATGGCTTGAACTTGCGTTCACCCAGAGCATCGTTTTAGTCTCCACTAAAGCAATGAGAGAGGAGCAGCCGGCATGACCGACATCGCGATGCAGCTGCACATCGAGGCCGCCGCGGACACCGTGTACGCGGCGATCTCCACCACCGAGGGCATTCAGGGCTGGTTCACCAGCACCGGCACTGCGGGCGAAGGCGTGGACGCCTGGCACGACCTGTCGTTCCCGGGGGTGCCCGAGCCCTGGCGGCTGCGCGTCGCCGAGGCCGAGCCCGGCAAGCGGCTGGTCCTGGCCGGCGAGAACGGCCCCTGGACCGGCACCGAGCAGACCTACGAGCTGCTGGCCGCGCCGGCGGGCGGCATCATCCTGCGCTTCACGCACAGCGGCTTCCCGGCCGTGGACGACGACTACCGCAACTTCACCTACGGCTGGGCCACCAAGTTCACCCAGCTCAAGCGCTATGCGGAGAGCGGCGAACCGGCGCCGCTCTTCACCTCCTGACCCGACTCACCCCGGCTCACCCCGACTCACCGAGAGCAGACCATCATGCAGACCGCCATGCAGGAATTCGCCACCGCCTTCGCCCACACCGCCGCGGCGATCCGCGACGACCAGCTCGGCCACCGCACCCCCTGCCAGAGCTTCACCGTCGCCGAACTGCTCGGCCACGTCGGCCAGGTGCTGGCCTCGTCCGAGCGCGCGGCGCGCAAGCAGCCGCAGTCGGCCGCAGCCCCGGCCGCTCCGGCCGAGGTGGCCGAGACGGCCAGGAGGGCCGTCGCGGCCTGGGCGGAGCCAACCGCGTACCAGGGCACCACCGAGTTCGGCCCCGGCGAGATGCCGGCCGACTTCGCCGCCGCCGTCACCCTCCAGGAGCTCGCCCTGCACGGCTGGGACCTCGCCCGGGCCACCGGGCAGCCGTTCGGCGCCGGTGAGAACGCCTCGAAGGCGGTGCTCGCTGTGGTGGAGCAGCTCGCCGAGGCTGCCCGCGCCAACGGCGGCTACGGTCCGCCGGTCGCCGTGCCGGCCGGGGCGAGCGCTTTCGACCGTGCGCTGGCAGCCAGTGGACGCAACCCTGGTTGGGACGCCTGAGCACACCGCGATCCAGAGAGGGCCGAATCAGCATCATGACGATTGACGAGACCGCCGAACGGGTGATCCCGCTGCCGCCCGACGAGGTGGCCGGCTATGCGATGGACTGGCGCCACGACTCCGAGTGGACCCAGGGCATCCGCGAGGCCCGGCTGACCCGTGAGGCCGACGAGGGCGGGTTCGGCGTCGGCGCGGAGGTCACCCGCACGGCGTACTTCCTCGGCAAGCGCATCGACTACGTGCTGCGCGTGGCGGAGCACGAGCCGCTGCGGCTGCTGGACATGATCTCTGTCGCCGGCCCGATGCCGATGCACGTCACCTACAGCTTCGCCCCGCACCCCGGCGGCACCCTCGCCCGCATCCGGGTGCGGGGCGACGCCGGAGGCTACTACCGGCTGGCCGCGCCGATCATGGCGCGCAAGGTCCGCTCGTCCATCGGCAAGGACCTGCGCGACCTCGACCGCCGGCTCCGTTCTTCACACTGAGGAGTACCAGATGTCCGAGATCGCCTTCCAGGTAGACATCGCGGCGGGCCGCAACGCCGTCCACAATGCGCTCAACACCCGTGACGGGCTCACCCGTTGGTGGACCACTGGGGTGGACCGCAACGGCGAGATCCTGCTCTTCGACTTCCCGAAGGTCCCCGAGCCGTTCCGGCTGCGGCGGGACGAGGCGACCGAGCAGCGGATCGCCTGGACCTCGGTGGGAGCCTTCCCACCGCACTGGTCCGGCACCACGATCACCTGGGACCTGTCCGACAGCCATGAGCTTGCCGGCGGCACCCGGGTCCTGTTCCACCACCGCGGCTGGCAGGAGGGCGACCCGGGCCTGCCACCGGCCGCCTACACCTGGGGCCAACTGATGACCCGGCTGAAGGACTATGCCGAAACCGGGGCCGCCCAGCCCCTGTTCATCGCCTGACCGGCCACTCGCGGCCCGAGAGCCCCGTGTCCCCGGCAAAGCACGACGTAAGCCTGCACAGCCCCGGTTCGTCCGCCTGCGCGGAGGAGCGCGGCCAGCTGATCTCCTGGCCGCGTGATCCTTGCGGGCTGGGGCAGTTCCGCGGGAGTTGACGTGACTGTCCGGCGCTCCCGAGGCCGGCTCTCCAAGGTCTCGTTGCAGCGCCGCGACCAGTGGTGATTGCCGGCACCGCGGCTGTGGTCGCCTTCCTGCCCCGCCACCAAGACGATCTGAACACCGGCCACGACGCCCAGCCAGCGGATCCGTCGAGCACAACGGTTCAACCCAGTTGGCGCGGTCGCTCTTTGGCGATCCGGCCACCCCCTCCGTAATCGATGACGTTTCGTCAACATAACGTGGGGGTCGGCTCGTCCATGCCGGATGGCCGACCGCACGGCGCCGGGCCGACGGAGGCGCTGTCCGTCGCCGTACCGCGGGTCGATCCTCCGTGTCGGCTGCTCGGGTGGCACAAGCGAAGCATCCGTGGCGTACGGGGCTGCTTCGGGTACGGCGCTGCGCATGACCGGAATCGCACTCATGAGCACAGCCTTCGACGACCGCGGGGGCATCCCCCGCCGCCACAGCATGGAGGGTGACAACGTGTCGCCCCCGCTGACCTGGTCGGGGGTACCGGACGATGCCGTGGAACTGGTCCTGCTCTGCGAGGACCCCGACGCGCCCGGCGGCACCTTCCTTCACTGGCTGGTCACGGGCATCGACCCGGCCAGCTCCGGCGTGCCGGAGGGCACGAAACCCCAGGGCGCACAGCAGTGGCCCAACGACTTCGGAAGGTCCGGCTGGGGCGGCCCGATGCCGCCTCCCGGCCGCCCGCACCGCTACGTCTTCCGCCTGTCCGCCGTCTCCGAGCCGCTGCCCCTGCACAGTCGTCCGGACTCCGCCCGGAGGATCCACGACGTCACCACATCGTCCGGGCATTGCCCACGTTTCGACTCTGCGAATCCGCGCGGTCGCATAGGCTCGCCAGGTCGCAGTGGAGTAGCGGGGGTTGCGCTCACGCCGTGCGGCTTGAGGCGCAGCTGGAGGTATTGGGAGGGGTGAACGTTGGCAGATGTGGGGACACGCGCGGAAGCGGTCCTGGGGCTGGCAGCTGCCGCGTGTCATGCACAGCTGCGTTTGCGGATGGGCCTGCTCGGGGGCGCGGTCGGCGAGGTGGCCGCGTATCAGTTCGGCGCGGCCGGCGACGGGTCTTCCGGGCAGCGGCATGGCGGCAAGTACGTTCGGGCGGCGTTGACGCTGACCTGCGCCCGGGCGGTGGGGGGAGATCCAGGGCGGGCAGCGCCCGCAGCGGCGGTGGTGGAAATGGTGCACAACCTGTCGTTGCTGTACGACGACGTCCTGGACCGCGACGCGGTGCGCCGCCACCGGGCCTCCGCCTGGAAGGTGTTCGGCCCCGCTACCGCCACCCGGTCCGCCGACGCGCTGCTCATGCTGGCGTTCGAGATGCTCAACGCCTCCGACATGCCCGAACCCCTCGTGGGTGAGGCGTCGGCGGTCCTGCTGGACACGCTGATTCAGCTTGCGGTGGGTGAGAGTCTGGACGTGCTGTTCGAGGCCAAGCCGCACATCGAGCTGGCCGAGTGCCTGGAGATGGTGTCGGGCAAGACGGCATCCCTGTTCGACTGCGCGTGCCGGCTGGGCGCCCTGTACGGCGGCGGCGGACCGGCCGAGGTCGACGCCCTGGCCGCATTCGGACACGACCTGGGCATGGCATTTCAGCTGGTGGACGACCTGCTCGGGATCTGGGGAGATCCGGCGGTCACGGGCAAGCCGGTCTTCGCGGACCTGCGCGCGCGCAAGCTCTCGGCACCCGTGGCGGCCGCGATGTCCTCGAACACCATGGCAGGCGACGAACTCGCCCGCCGCTACGCACTGCCGGCCGGCCCGGACACGGCCGAAGAGGTGGAGCTGGCCAGCCTGGTGGACGAAGCCGGCGGCCGGCGCTGGGTGATGGAGCGCGCCGCCGAGCACGCGGACGCCGCCCGGCACCGTCTGCAGAACCTCGCGAGCAGCACCGGAACTGTCCCCGAAGCCGTCGCCGACCTCGACGCGCTCCGCAGCCTGATCGTCAACCGCTCGCACTGAAGCAGACATCCCGCCTCCGGGAGGTAGCGGGGCTACCGGGCGTGGGCCCAGGGCGGTGGGGTGTCGAGGATGTGCGCGCGGCCCTGGCGGTAGAGCTCGGCGTCCACCTCCTTCAACCGGCGCAGTTCCTCAGGCTCGTACAGGGCGTGCACCACGGCGGGCTCGGCTGGGTGTCCGTCGGCTTCCAGCAGGGCGTTCGCCGCTGCCCGGCCGCTCTGGTTCGCACCCTCCATGGTCGCCAGGTTCACCGGGCACCGTACGAAGTCCCCGGCCATGAACAGGTTCCCCGCGGCCGTCACCGCGCGCGGGCGCAGTGCCCAGGAGCCGGTGGTGTTGATGAGCAGGGGTTCGTCGTTGGTGGCCTCTCCGGGGCCGTCGAGGTTCTTGACAGCCGGGTCCAGGTGCCAGGAGTGGAGCAGGCCCTCGTGGAGGGTTTGCCGGTGGTTGTCGTTGAGGGCGTCGGCGAGTTGGGCCCAGACCTCGGCGGCGACCTCGGCCCGGGTGCAGTCGCGGGCCGGTTTGCCGTAGAGGATGCCGGGGGTGTCCCAGGAGGAGATGTCGACCGACAGGCAGTCGGCCACCCTCCCGTCGCCGTAGGTGGCGCGGAAGTCGGTGTCCCAGAACTGTGCCTGGCTGATGGAGGTCGGGGCCCACGGGGAGTCCTGGTAGATGACGTGGCCGCGGGTGATCGGGGTGGGTTCGGTGAGGTAGAACTGCAGGCCGACCATCCAGTCCATGCGCAGGCCCGTCGTTCTCTTCAGTTCGGGGTCCGCCTCGGCCAGACCGCGCTCCAGCAGCGCCCCGATCCGGTCGACCGGGAGCGCGCACACGTACCAGTCGGCGGTCAACTCCCGCTGCCCTCCGTCCGGTCCACGCAGGATAGCGCCGGTGACGGTGCGACCTCGCACCGTCAGGCGCTCCACCCGCCAACCGAGTTCGAGCCGCACCCCCAGCGTCTCCAGGTGCCGCACCCAGGGGTCGATCCAGGCAGCGCTGGTCGGGGCGTTCAGTACCCGGTCGGCTGCCTGGACCTCGCCCCGGCCGAGGAAGCCGTAGCCGAACGCCTCCAGGAACCCCCCGATGGTGTACGTGCTGCACACCTCCGCCCTCGCCGCCACCACCGTGCGCGTCGCCCCGACGACGCACACCTTCCGGTACTCCTCGGACGCGCCGTCGGCGGCCGTGAAGTCCCACCACGACGTCTGCTCCCACTGCCCCAGGCGCCGCTCCGTACTGCTCGTCATGTAGACCAGCATCCGGTTGGCGAAGTACAGCAGTTCCTCGTTCAGTTCGCCCTCGGCGCCCAGCCTCATGCCCCTGGCCCGCAAGATCTGCAAGGGCGTCCTCGCGCCAGCGGCCAGGGACACGTCGACAACCGTCTCCCCGATCCGCCCCGAGCGGGCGGACAGCATCTGCGGCGCCTCCCGCAGATTGCCCTCCACGCCCGACGGCGAGCCTGGAAAAGGAATCCGCCGCATCGTGTCCGGCAGACTCCGGTAGAAGCCGGGGAAGAACCGGAACCCGTGCTCACTGGGCAGATCGAGCCGCCCACCAGTGCCGGTTCCGGGAACCGAGGCACTACGGGCCTTGCCACCCCACCCGGCCGGCTCCACCACGGTCACCGCAAACCCGCGCTCCGCCAGCTCCATCGCCGCCGTCAGCCCGGCCACCCCGCCCCCCAACACCGCAACCACCCGACCCGAACGCCCCGACACCGCCACAGCCCTCCCCAGTCCTGTGCCCTGAACCAGACCCCGATTCTGCTTCCATCCCATTGTGCAGGAGCAGGAGCAGGAGCATGACAATTCCAACCGCCCGGTGATACGGCACCAAGAGGCTCGACTGGTGGCCCAGGTTCCGGTCAGGAAGCGGTGAGGCCGTAGAACGTCACCCGGCCACCGTCGGCCGGCGAGCCACTGGTGACCGCCTGCTGGTAGTCGCCGGCCTGAAAGCGCTCGTCGGTCCCGAGGAAGACCGCCTTGGCGTGCCGGGTGACCTGCCGGGTCTCTCCGTTGTACGTGACGGTGATCGCGACACTGCCGTTGCCCTGGTCGGTGATGGTGTACCCGAACCTCGCACCGAGCGGGACTCCGGCGAAGACGGTCACGGTCCGTGAGTCGGAGCCCTGCAGAGCCTGTTTCACGACGGCGACGATGTTGCCGTCGCGCCAGTGCAGCATCACGAAGGCGACCGAGCGGATCGGGCCGCCGCCGTGGACCTGGCCGACGCAGACATCGTTGGTCTCGGAAGGCGCCTGGGCGACGCTCAGCAACGCACTCAGCATGTGCACGGCGCTACCGAAGGAGAAGTCGCGGGTGGAGACCAGCTCGGTGCGGGCGTGCTCGGAGTTGGCGGTCCTGGCTCCGGCGACAGGCGCCCAGAAGGTCAGGCTGCCGTCCGCTGCGCGACTCAGCCAGGGTGCGGTCGGCGCGGCGACGGGCAGTTCGACGGCCGTACCGGAAGGAGCGCCGACCTGGTTGACGGGCAGCGTGAGCTTCCAGCGTCGAACGAAATCGGCCTCCGGAGGACGGGGTGCCGCTGACAGCAGCGGCACCCCCCGCCATTTCACCGCCGGTGGCGGGCCGGACGAAGCCGGAGCCGCCGGTGCACCGTTGGGGGCCTTGGCCTTGGCCGAGTCGTGGCCGCTGTCACGCTTGCCCGAGGACGCGCAGCCGGAGAGCAGCAGAGCGCTCAGCACAGCGACCGTCCCCACGGCCGTCGCGGGTTCTGCTGGTGGCAAGTCGTCGCCGGTCGTCCGCCATCCCTGCCTCATTTCTCCGATCTCGGACCGGGCCGGACGGTCGGCCGGGTGCTGACGAGACACCCGGCCGGGATCCCCGTACCGAGCTCAGCTGGGCCGGCTCCTGAACCTGAACGGCCGCGCGGGGGTCGCGGCGGCTGCGTAGGACCCGGTGCGCAGCTCGTCCAGGAGGCTCGGCTCGGCCGGCTTCCAGCCGAGCAGTTGCTCGGCGCGGGTGGGGTCGAGCAGCGAGGAGCGGATGAGTACCCCGGCGAGAGGGCCCATGCTCTGCTGGGCCTGCTCGATGGTGATCGACAGCGATTGGGCGTCGGAGATCGCGGCCACTGCCTCGGCGATTTCACGCATCGAGCTGCGGCTGCGGGATGCGGCGTTGACGACGAGCCGCTGCTCGGCCCGGGTCAGCGCGGCGAGGTACAGCCGGGCGAGGTCGTCGACGTGCACCGAGCTCCACTCGTGGGTGCCGTCGCCGATGTAGGCGGTGACCTTCCGTTCCCTGGCGCCCGCGATCATGCCCTGCAGCAGCGCTGTCCCGCCGCGCCCGTAGATCAGCGCGGCGCGGACCACCGTCACCGCGGGCCCCTCGGCGGCCAGCACCTGACTCTCGCCCAGCACCTTGTACGGCTGCGCGGAGGTCTCGGGGGCCACCGGGGTGTCCTCGTCGATCGCGGCGCCAGCTCCGTCGGGGTAGACGAGCCCGGTGCTGGTGTAGACGAACGGGCTGCCCGGCTTCAGCCCGGAGAGCATGGCCGCCAGTGCGGGCTGCTCCACCTCGTGCATGGCGGGGTGGGTGAAGTCCACCGCCGTGTGCACCACGGCGTCGGCGTCCTCGGCGGCCTGCCGCAGCGTCTCGGTGTCCGCGAGACTGCCCGGCAACGGCTCCGCACCCAGCTCCGTGACTCGTTCCTGTGCCGCACCGGAGCGGGCCAGCGCGGTCACCCGGTGGCCGGCGGCGATCAGGTGCTCGGTGACCACCCCGCCGAGGTAGCCGCTCGCGCCGGTCAGAAAGATCCGCATGATCATGTCCTTCGCTGTCGACGGCGGCCGTTCGGTTCCCGGGCCGCCCATCGACCAGCGTTCCGGCGCGGT
Source organism: Kitasatospora sp. NPDC048296 (assembly GCF_043201815.1). NCBI lineage: Bacteria > Bacillati > Actinomycetota > Actinomycetes > Kitasatosporales > Streptomycetaceae > Kitasatospora > Kitasatospora sp. NPDC048296. The sequence goes on along the minus strand of NZ_JBICZB010000038.1, from coordinate 37,392 downwards.
GAGGGCTTATCCAGGGACCGACGGTCCGTGGCTGGCGGCCGGTCCCCACCCGGACCGGGCCGTAGGGTTGGGCCATGGACAAGCACGCGCTGGCGGCCTTCCTGCGCAGCAGGAGAGAGCAGATCCAACCAAAGGACGTGGGCCTGCCGCACGGCCCGAGGCGACGCACTCCGGGGCTGCGCCGCGAGGAGGTCGCCCAGCTCGCCCACATCTCCACCGACCACTACAGCCGCCTGGAGCAGGCGCGCGGCCGGCACCCCTCACAGCAGGTGCTCCATGGCATCGCCCGGGCGCTCCGGCTGTCCGACCAGGAACGGTCCCACCTCTTCACGCTGGCAGGCGAGTTGGAGCGGGACCGGGACCGGGGCCGGTCGCCGGCCCGCAGGGTCGCCCCCGCCACCACCGCGCTGCTGGACCGCCTCACCGACACGCCCGCGTTCGTGGTGGACAACACCTGCCGGGTGCTCGCCTGGAACCCACTGGCCGCCGCCCTGTTCGAGGACTTCTCGGCCCTGCCCGGAACCGACCGCAACCTGCTGCGCCGGATCTTCCTGCGGCCCGAGGGCGACCGTGCCGCGTACGGGATCTCCGACCGCCGACGGCTGCTGACCGGCGCCGTCAGCTACCTGCGGGTGGCCGCCACCAAGTACCCGGACCACCCCGAGCTCCGCGCACTGATCGCCGAACTCAACGTCGGCAGTCGGGAGTTCGCGGAGCTCTGGGAGACCCAGCAGGTCCAGATCGACCACCACGCCAGGCAGGTCATCCACCACCCGCAGGTGGGCCCGATCGAGCTGGACTTCGACATCCTGACCGTCCCCGACCGCGACCAGCAGGTGGTGATCTTCACCGCCGAACCGGGCTCCAGCGCCTACCGGGACCTGCAACTCCTCAAGGTCATCGGCACTCAGCGGATGGACGCACCCGCCTGAGCCCGTCCGGGCACATCCCCACTTCACCGAGGACGCGATCCGCCAGGGCCTGCCCCCTACAGCGGCGGCGCCGCCCTCCTGCATCCTGCTCCTGACCTCGACCGGGGCGCCGGAGCCGGTCGCCTCCGTGACGCTGTCGTCGAGGATCTTCCGCGCGATGCCCGGAAGGTCCTCGTAGGCCTCGATCGGCAGCGTCCACCCGGTGGTAACCGGGTGCTGCCACGCGATCAGGGCCTCCACCGCGGCGCCCTGCATGCGGGCCTGGGCGACGGCCCACCGGAGTGCGTCGACCGAGGCCGGCGATCCGTCGACACCGACCACGATCCGCTGCTCCGGTCCGGTCTTCTCGCTCACCTGTTCTTCTCCTTCGTGTTCTCGTTGGTCTCAACCATCGGCATTGCAGCGGCTGTTGCGAAGGACCGAACGGGTCCCGAGGGCCGGGACCTTCAGCCCGACCCCTGCCCGGCACAGGGATTCGGGTTCCTTGCCGAAGGGAATGCCGTGCGGTGCGGTCTCGGGCCTGCCGGTCCCGCCCAAACCGTGTGAGCGGCCGCGGCCGGGATCCACGCCACGCCCCTCAGCGCCCCTTGCGCGGGGGAACGACGATCAGCGGGAAGCCGCGCAGCAGTGCCTCGCGGGCGGCCCAGCCGGCGTCGGTCAGGCCGGCTTCGGAGCCGTCGACTCCGACGGTGACGGGCAGGTCCATGGTGCTGGTCTCCTGACGGTCGGCCCCCTGGTTTCGGATCAGCCCTGCCAGGTCCAGTCGGTGACCTCGGGCAGGTCGGTGCCGTGCTCGCGGATCCAGTCGTGGTGGCGGGTGCGCCGGTCGGCCATCTCCTGGCACAGGGCGGCGGCGCGCACGGCCAGGCCGGGGACGCGGTCGATGACGTCCATGACCAGGCGGTAGCGGTCGAGGTCGTTGCGGACGACCATCGAACTGGCGGACCTGGACCTGGCCTTCATCACGCTCGGCTCGATGACCGCCGACGCCGCCTACGGCGACGACGACACCGCACCGGAGCTGATCCGGGACAAGCGGGACGGCAACTGGACACTGTGGGAGACCCTCTCCCGCAAGGCACCGGACTTCGGCCAGCCGGCGATCTTCAACGGCAACGTCGGCGAAGCCGCCTGGGAGTCCTTCACGTTGACCATGCGAAGCCCCGCGCTACTCAAGCGCATCGAGGAGTTCAGCGGCAACACCCCGGGCACCGGCGCGCTGATGACCTTCAAGGACTCCCCCTGGCTGATGTCGATCGTCGTGCCCCGTCCGCCGCACTTCGAGGGCCAGCCCGAGGACGTCCTCACCCTCTGGGGCTACGGCCTGTTCGTCGACACGCCCGGCGAGCACACCGGCAAGGCGATGGCCGAGTCCACCGGGCAGCAGATCCTCACCGAACTCCTCGGTCAGCTCGGCTTCGACGACATCGCCGACGAGGTCCGCGCCACCACCACCGTCACCACGGTGATGATGCCCTACATCACCAGCCAGTTCGCCCGCCGCTCGGTCCACGACCGGCCCCGGGTGATCCCGCACGGTGCCCGGAACTTCGCCTTCCTCGGCCAGTACGTCGAGATCCCCGAGGACGTCGTGTTCACCGTCGAGTACTCGGTGCGCGGCGCCATGCACGCCGTGTACCGGCTGCTCGGCCTCGACAAGCCGATTCCGCCCGTCCACCACGCCCTCGCTGATCCGAAGACGGCGTTCCGGGCGCTGAAGACCGCCTTCGGCTGAGCGCGCGACAGCACCCCCAGCCGAATGGCCGAGGGCGCGCACCCGAGATGTCTCGGGTGCGCGCCCTCGGCCATTCGGGACCTTGGGCCCCGCCTGCGGACCCGGCAGACCCTGGGACGCAGGATCGCCCTCGGCGAGGCTGGTCCCCGACCTCGGACGGCTGTGCCCGGACAGTCCCGAGCAATGGAAAGTAGGGCCCTTCCCACGCCGGGGCTGCCCAGCGGGTGGCGCAGATCCTGCGCGACCGCATCATCGAAGGCCAGCTCACGCCTGGCACCCGGCTCTCGGAGGAGGCGCTCGGCGAGGTGCTCGCGGTGTCCCGTAACACGCTGCGCGAGGCCTTCCAGCGGCTGGCGGACGAGCGGCTGGTGGTGCGCGAGATGAACCGCGAGGTCTTCGTCCGCGTCCTGACGCCGGCCGACGTCTACACCATGCGGCTTGCGCTGGAGACCGCAGGCGTGCGCGCTACGCCTCCTGCGGCCCCCGGACAGCTCGCGGTCGTGCGCGAGGCGCTGGCCGAAGCGGACGCCGCCGAGCAACGCGGCGACTGGCTCGGCGTCGGCACCGCCGACCTGCACTTCCACCAGGCCCTCGCGGCACTTGCCGGCAGCGGACGGATCGACGACGCAATGCGCAGGCTGCTCGCCGAACTGCGTCTGGCGTGGGGCGCCACGCCGTCCGCGCACCACCTGCACGAGCCGTTCCTGCATCGCAACCGAAAACTGCTCAGCCTGCTCGAGCACGGCGAAATCGCACGGTTGGAGGATGAGTTGACCTGCTATCTGCACGATGCGCGGGACCTCATCGTGGATGCCATGCGAGAGGTCGGACAGTGAGCGAGCGCAGTGACATGGGGCGGACGAGCGCCGAGTCGCCCGTGATGGACCTCAACGCCGACCTCGGCGAGGGCTTCGGATCGCCAACCGCTTCGAGATCCGCCACCGCGACGCCAGCCAGCAGGAGGGCTACGACCCGGCCTTCCTCGACTGGATCTTCTGGTGGTACCTCGCCACGGTCGAGCTCACCACCGTCCTCCTCCAACGCCAGCAGGCCGCCAGCTGACATACCGGTGGGGCCCGCCGTCCATCCCCACCGCGTCATCCCTTGCCCAGCAGCTCCGGACGTGCGTCGCTGCCGGGAGTCCAGGCAGACCTGGCAGCGGCGGAGTCAGTGGTCCTTGGCCGGGAGAACGCGCAGGGCGAGCACGGATCCGTCCTGGTGGACGGAGACGGGCCCGTCCCAGTCGTCGTCCCAGGAGTCGGTCGGCCATGAAGCTCGACGGGCGTGGGCCTCGTCGCGGTAGCGGGTGAGCCGCTGGTTCGCGAGGTGGTCGAAGAGGCCTTCCCGGGCGACGCCCGAGAAGGCCTCCACTCGGGTGCGGTTGAGGCGGAACACGTGGACCATTGGCGACAGCCTCTGGACTTGTTGAACACCCTGTCATTCCCCTCCAACTGCGGTGCGCAGCTGTGAGCGTCCTCATTTCACAACGCCCTCCAACCGACATCGGGCCTGCCAGATGTCAGCTCCGCCGCTGCGCCCAACTACCCTGCATGGCAAACCCGATGAGTAGAGATCAGGTCGCGGTACCAGGCGTACGACGCCTTCGGCGTCCGCCGCTGCGTCGCGAAGTCGACATGGACCAGACCGAACCTTTGATGGAACCCCTCGGCCCATTCGTAGTTGTCGAGCAGGGACCACGTGTAGTAGCCGCGGACGTCGACGCCCTCGGCGATGGCCTGGGCGAGGGCGTCGAGGTGGGTGGCAAGGTAGTCGATGCGGGGCTGGTCGGGGTCGGTGGTCTCCTCGACGGAGCAGCCGTTCTCGGTGATCGTGATGGGCGGGAGGGCCTTTCCGTACAACTCCCTCAAACCGATCAGGAGTTGGCGCAGGGCATCGGGGACGACGGGCCAGCCGAAGGCGGTGTGGGGGACGTCGGGGATGGCGACCAGGTCGAAGGGGAGGTCCGGGCTGCTGGGGGCGGCGACGCGGGTGGGGTTGTAGTAGTTGAGGCCGAGGCCGTCGAGGCCGGGGGCGTGGATGAGGTCGGTGTCGCCGGGCTGGACCGCGCCGAAGATGTCGTCGGGGACGCCGAGGGCGGAGAGGTCGGGGTAGCGGCCGAGGAGGACGGGGTCGGTGAACAGGCGGTTGTGCAGGGCGTCGTAGGTCGCGGCGGCGGCCGCGTCCTCGGGTGAGGAGGAGGCCGGCCACACCGGGGTGAGGTTGTTGGAGAGCATGACCTCCAGGCCGCGCTCGTGGAACAGCGAGGCGGCGAGGCCGTGGGCGAGGAGCTGGTGGTGGGCGGCCGGGAGGGCCTCGAACATCAGGGTGTGGCCGGGGGCGTGGGTGCCGAGGGCGTAGCCGAAGACGGTGTGGACGAAGGGCTCGTTGAGGGTGATCCACGTCGGGATACGGTCCCCGAGCCGGTCCGCCACCACGCTCGCGTACTCGGCGAAGCGGTACGCGGTGTCACGGTTGAGCCAGCCGCCCTCGTCCTCCAGGGCCTGCGGGAGGTCCCAGTGGAAGAGGGTGGGCAGCGGCGTGATGCCCGCCTCCAGCAGGGCGTCGACGAGGCGGTCGTAGAAGGCGAGGCCGGCCTCATTGACCTTGCCGGCGCCGGTGGGCAGGACGCGGGGCCAGGCGATGGAGAAGCGGTAGCCGTCCAGCCCGAGGTCCTTCATCAGCGCGATGTCCTCGGGGTACCGGTGGTAGTGGTCGCAGGCGACCGCGCCGGTGTGCCCGTCGCGGACGGCGCCCGGGCGCGCCGAGAAGGTGTCCCAGACGGAGGGGCCGCGGCCGTCCTCGTCCACCGCCCCCTCGATCTGGTAGGCGGCGGTGGCGGCACCCCAGCGGAACCCCGCCGGCAGGTCGAAACGATCCGGCATGGCAGCCTCCTGACAGAAACGTGAGGAGCACTCATGTTACTGGCGTCGCGCCGAAACACCAGAGGAGATCGGCCCCCGCCGCCGGCCCGATAAGGTGCAGGCCCGGAGGACGAGGACGGACGAGAGCACAGGAGCGGCGTGCGGATTCTGCTGCTGGGACCCTTGGAGCTGCGGACCGCCGAGGACACGACCGTCCACATCGGAGGCGCCCGGCGCCGCGCCGTGCTGGCCGCGCTCGCCCTGGAGGCCAACCGCATCGTCCCGGTCGAGCGGCTGCTCGACCTCGCCTGGGACCACGCCCCACCGCCCACCGCCCGCGCCGCCCTGCAGGGCCACATCGCCAGACTGCGCGCCCTGCTCGACGACGGCCTCGTCCTGGAGACCCGCGCCCCCGGCTACGTACTGCGCGCCGACCCGGACCTGATCGACGCCCACCGGCTGGACCGGCTGCTCGACCGCGCCCGCACCGAGGCCACCGACGAGGCGGCCGTACCGCTGCTACGCGAGGCCGTCGCGCTCCGGCGCGGCCCCGCGCTCGCCGACTGCGGCTCCACCGCACTGTGCGAGAGCGCCGCCGTCCGGCTGGGGACCCTCCGGATCGAGGCCCTGGAGCAGCTCGCCGAACGGCTGCTGCGCACCGGGCGGGGCCACACGGTGACCGCCGCACTCACCGAGGCGCTGCCCGAACACCCGCTGCGCGAGTCCCTGGTCCGCCTCGCCGTGCTCTGCCTGCACCAGGAGGGCAGACCCGCCGAGGCCGAGGCCGTGTACGAGGCGACCCGCCGGCGGCTGGCCGAGGAGACCGGGATCGACCCCGGCACCGGCCTCCAGGAGGCCCTGGCCCGGATCCGGTCCGTCCCCCGCGCGCGACCCGCCGCCGCCCCGGCGCGGCTGCCGCGCGAGCCCGGCCGCTTCGTCGGGCGCGAGGCCGAACTGGCCTGGCTGGGCAAGCAGAGCGGCGCGGACGGCGGACCGGGCGCGGCGTCCGGCGGCGGGCAGCGGCTGCTGGTGGTGACCGGCCCGGCCGGGGTCGGTAAGACGGCGCTGGTGCTGCGCTGGGCGCACCGCAACGCCACCGCGTTCCCGGACGGGCGGATCGGTGTCAACCTCCGGGGCTTCGACGAGACCGAGCCGCTGAGCCCCGAGGAGGCGCTCGCCGAACTGCTGCGGGGCCTCGGCGCCGAGGACGGCGCCCTCCCGGCCGACCGGGAGGAGCTCACCGCCGCCTACCGGACCCTGCTGGCCGGCCGCCGGGTGCTGCTCGTGCTGGAGAACGCGCGGGACGCCGAGCAGGTGTCCCCCCTGCTGCCGGTCGAGCCGGGCTGCGTGGTGGTGGTGACCAGTCGGCAGCGGCTCACCGGGCTGCTCGCGGTCGAGGGCGCGCGGGCGCTGTCGCTGGACAGGCTCGCCGCCGAGGAGGCTTTCGGCGTCCTGGCCGGGGTCGTCGGCCGGCCACGGCTGGAGGCCGAACGGGAGGCGGCGGACCGGGTGGTCGGCCTCTGCGAGGGGCTGCCGCTGGCGCTGCGGATCGCCGGCTCGCGGCTGGCGACCCGGCCGCACTGGCGGGTCGCCGCCCTGGCCGGCGAGCTGTCCGACGAGCGCTCCCGGCTGGCCACGCTCGCCACCCAGGGCGCGCTGAGCGTGGCGGCGGCCCTGGAGCTGACGGTCCGTACCCTGCCCGAGCCGGCCGTCGCACTGTTCCGGCTGCTCGGCGTCCACCCGGGCCAGCAGGTCGACACCGCGGCGGCGGCCGCCCTGGCCGGCACCGACCTGCGGGCGGCGGCCGCCTCGCTGGAGCTGCTGCACCTGGCGCACCTGGTCGAGGAGGGCACGCCGGGCCGCTTCGAGCGCCACGACCTGGTGCGGCTCCACGCCCGGCACGCGGCCGAGGAACTGCCGGCCGCCACCCGGGAGGCGGCCCTGGCCCGGCTCTTCGACCACTACCTGGCGGCGACCGCCGCCGGGCTCGTCCTCGCCCGGCCGGAGGCCCGCCACCACCGCCCGGCCCACCGACCGGCCGGCGGCACACCGGAGTTCGCGACCCCGACGGACGCCCTGGCCTGGTTCCGGGCCGAGGAGCCGACCGTCCGTGCCCTGATCGCCCTGGCCTGCCAGTGGGGCGCCCACGAACACGCCTGCCGGATGGTCGAGAACGCCGGCTACCTCTACCTCGACGCGGGCCTGTTCCGTGCCTGGGAGGAGGCGGCCCGGCAGGCGCTGACAGCCGCCGAGGCCGCCGGCACCGCCGCGCACTGGCCGCACCTGTACTCCAACCACAGCCTCTCGCTGGGCTGGCTGGGCCGGCGCGGGGAGGCCCTGGAGCAGTCCGAGCGCGCCGTCGCCGTCGCCGACCCGGAGAGCCTGCCGGTCCTGAGACACCGCTACCTCAGCATGCGGACGAGCTTCGCGGACGACTACGGGGAGCCCGGCAGAGCCCTGGAGGGCTTCGCCGAGACGGTGGCCCACGCGCGGGAGCTGGGCGATCCCCGGCTGCTCTCCCAGGCGCTCAACAACCTGGCGCACACCCTGTACCGGGCGGGCCGGGCCGCGGAGGGGCTGGCGCCGATCGAGGAGTCACTGGCCCTGCTGGCCGGGCGCGAGTCGGATCCCTACCTGGTGATCTCCACCAAGACCCACGCCCAGGTCCTGCGCGCGCTGGGCCGCACCGACGCGGCCGTGGAGCAGATCCACCGGGTGCTGGAGCTCGGCCGGGCGCAGGGCAACCAGGCCCACGCGGAGTTCGACTTCGCCGACTTCATCGGTCAGGTGATGTACGACCGGGGGCTGGCGGCCGAGGCACGCAGGCACTGGGAGCGGGCCGTGGAGATCGCCGCCGAGCAGGGGCGGATGACCCGCCAGGTGGAGCTGGTGCAGGCCCGGCTGGCGCGCTGTCCGACGTGACCGGCCCCGGTCAGCCGCTCCAGGAGGTGGTCGAGGTGGTCGAGACGGTCGTCCGGGTCGCACCGCCCGACCCGGTGAGCCGGCCACCCGGGGCGGCGGGCCGCAGGAAGTCGGACCGGGCGCCCGAGACGGTCGTCCGCACGCCCGGGGCCGCCGTGCCGCCCGCCGGTCCGGCCGAGGTGCGCGGCGCGGCCGGGCCCGTCGAGACCGCCGGAACGTCGTGCGCGACGGTGGTCCGGCGCGCGGCGGGGGCGGCGGTCACGGCCGGGGGCCCGTCACCGTCCGGCAGGACCCGCTCGATCCGCAGCACCAGGTTGCGGTCCTGGCGGTCGCCGGCCCGGTCGCGGTTGCGGCTGTGCACGACCTGCGTCAGCACACCCCGGATCTCCTGCCAACGGCCCTGCACGGCACGCACGTTGGGGAACCACTGGGCCTGGTCTCGGTGCTCCAGGTCGAGCTGCCAGCGCTCCGCCTCGACGATGTGGACCACGCCGACCTCGCCGGGGATCTCCACTGGCGCGGCGCCCCGGGCGGTCACCACCACCCGCTGCGGCAACCGCCCCTCCACCGCCGTCACCGTGATCCGGCTCGGCCCCTGGTACCAGGCCATCGCTGTCCTCCCGCATCCGTCCTCGGGCCGGCTGCCGGCCGACCTCGGCAGGTAGCACGGACGGCACACCCCCCGGGGTTCGACCCGTCCGGGCCCGGTCTGAACCCCTCGGCGCACGGCATCCGTTCAACGGGGCGATTCTCGGCCCGCACACCGCTGCGGCCGTCCGCATCCGGCCCGAACCGGCGACAGCTCCTGGGAGAGACCCACGTGACCAGCACGGCGACACGGCGGCGGACGGCTCTGGTCTGCACCGCGGCGGCCCTCGGGCTCGTCGCGGCGGGAGCACTCACGGTGTGGGTCCCACCGCCCGCGCACAGCCCCGTCCGGGCACACCCGGTGGAGCGGACGCGGCCCGCGGTGGCGTACGAGCCTGCCCTGCGGCCGTCGGACACCTCGCGCAGCGGGATCCGGCTGCTGCTGCCCGGCGCGGCCGCGCCGGCCGATGCGGCCCTGCTGGCGGACGGGCAGGACCTGCGGTGACCGAGCAGCAGGGCGGCTCGCCCGACGCCCCGCAGCCCGCCACCGGCCTGCAACTGCCCTGGGTGAGCGCCGAACCGGTCCTCCCCTCGGCGCCGGGCGCCGCCGAGCGGCTGCGGACGGCCCTGCGCCGGGCCCGGGCGCGCGCCACCGTGCTGGGCGCGACCGCTCGTGCGGCGGCCGCCCGTCGGGTCGCCGCCCGGCCGGCGTTCCCGCGCGGCGGCGGCATCCGGCTCCCGGCCCGCCGTCGGCTCGGACCGGGCGCCCGGGCGCGCTGGGACGCCCGGCGCATCACCATGGTGGCGGCGATGGGCTGCGGCGCGGTGCTCCTACTGCTCGCGCCGTTCCTGAAGCCGGACGCCGCCCCCGGTGATCCGGCCGCCGCGACGGCCCCCGACGGCCGTTCGCCGCTGGGCACCCACGGCCGGCACCGCCCCACGGCCACGGACTCGCCGACCGACCAGCCGTCCTCGGCGAGCGCCACGCCGTCGGAGTCCGCCGGCCCCACCGCGACGGCCACCGAGTCGACGCCGCCCTCCCCCGCGGCCGACCGCACCACGGCCACACCCACCGCCGCCCGGGCCACGCCCACCACGGCCCCGGCCGCTCCCGCCCCGGCTCCGTCCGCACCGCCCGCCGCACCATCCACCGCACCGGCGCAGCCTGCGCCCGCTCCGCCGGCCCCGCAGCCCGTCTTCCAGGCGGTGGCCGGGTTCGGCTGCTCGGGACCGGGCGGCCACTTCCAGGAGGTGGGGGCGTTCCGTCAGGGCACGGACGGCTGGGTGACCGTCAACAGCGGTGGCGACACCGGCGACTCCTGCGACGGTCGCTACGAGGCCGTGCCGATGTCCGGCGACAAGAACAAGGACGACTCCAGTACCTACGCCCTGTGGACCTTCGACGTCGGCGCGGGCCCGGCGAGTTGCGGTGTCTCGGTGTACGTCCCCGCCTCCGGCTCGATCCAGCAGGTCGGCGGCGCGCCCGCCTACTACACGGTGGCCGGGGCCTCCGGCGCCGACCTGGGCTCCTTCACCGTCGACCAGGTCGGCCACCCCGGCAGCTGGGTCGACGCCGGCACCTTCCGACCGACGGGCGGCCCGCTGGTCGTCCGCCTCCACAACCGCGGCCAGGACTGGACCGGCTCCGGCCAACCCACCCACGCCCACATCGCGGCCGCCCCCATCCGCCTCACCTGCCGCCCCTGACGCTCCCGCACCAAGGCGAACCGCCCCGGCCGGCCGGGGCGGTTCGCCTTGTCGTATCAGGTCAGATGGTCCCGGCGCGGGGTTGCCCGCCGACGCGCGAGGTCTGCGCACCCGACCGGGGCCGTGGGGGGGGCCGGGGGCCCCCCCGGCCGCCCCCCCCCCCCCCCACGGGGGGGGGGGGGCCCCGGGCCGCCCGGGGGGGGCCGGCGGGGGGGCGGC